>DSBF01000470.1 GCA_011049495.1 Ignavibacteria bacterium | reverse complement strand
CATCACAGCTATCCTTTTTTTATTAACGGTAAGAGTTTTAGGTTGAAAAATTTATCCGAATCTGATTAAATTGTCTGGTCAATTTTCACCGGAATTTTGGTCAATTTTCGACCGGAATTAACAGCAATTGTGTCTTTGCTTCTAATCTTAATAGACAGCTTATTTTATACTAAATAGATATACAAAACCAACTCATCCCCCTTTTAATTCCCCCTTCTCTTACCAAGAGACTCTGATGAACTTTGTCGAGGATAAAGGGCTAGGGTTCCTTTATTTTTTCTTTTTCAATTTCTTTACTTCTTCATCAAAATCGCTCATAAATTTTTTGTCTTATTCCACTCTGAATTGAGTAGCTTGATAGCTGTTAACTCTATATCCGACGGCAATTACCGCATCAAGATTGTAAAAATTAGTATTATATTTTTTCCCGTCAGATGCAGTTATCCGGAATTTCCGGATAACTGATTTGTCTTCTAATTCTCCGGTTCCGAAGATGTTTTGAAGATGCTCACTAATTGTACGGATATCAACATCAAATAAAATTGACATTCTCTTCTGCGAAAGCCAAAAGGTTTCATCTTCATAATAGACTTCAACTTTTATCTCCCCCTCGGAAGTTGAATAAAGTATTATATCGCTGTTTGGTTTTTTCATAATTATATTATTTTGATCTTACCCTTGCACAAGTCCCCATTTGGTAAAAAGCCACTTAGAGTTTAAGTCTTGTTTCATATCCGTTGTCATTTTATATCTGTCTAAAATAATTTTGTAAAAAAATAATTAATTACCGTCTGATCTATCAGACGGATTTTGACTATAACAAAAATATCTTGGCTTTAGCCGCATTGTTTGTTTTTTTAATGGGGCTAAAGCCCCGAAGATACTTTGTTTTGATTTTCTTTTCTCCGTTCGATAAATCGAACGGCAATTTCACATAAATCGTTTTTGTATATGAAAACATAGGGATTCAAATCCTTTTGGATAATTGTTCTTAGTTGTTAATCTGTATACTCTGTTTTTTATTCTATCTAAATTTATTTTGGACAGCACTGTATCATTTAATTGAGATACATCTACCCAACACTCCCCTCCACAATCCTTATCTCCTCTTCCGTTAAGCCGTAGAGTTTGTAAACAAGTTCGTCTATCTCTCTTTCGAGTGCGCTTGTGTCTGCTTTTGGGTTGTCTTTTTTGGCGGTGAGTATTTGATCGACAAGTTGTGATACTTTTATTGCTACTTTTTTATTGTGAATAGGAATTGAAATAGGTTCAAGATAGTTGGTCTTAAATCTGAAATATCCGCCTCTAATTACATTACCAGTTTGGGTTAAGAAAAACCAAATTAATGTTGAATTTAACACCCCCAGTAAAAAAGAATAATCAACTTCTATATTATCTAATTTTATTAGAGAATAACTAGTATCATTGTGAAAATAAGTTCCATTAGCATCTATACTCATTTTTGTTCCAAAACATACATCCGGTGTCATGATTTTCGGAACTGTCATATTTGCAATATCTCTTGGGTTCCATAGAGCAAACCAATTTTTATACTTCATTTTTATAGAACCTCTTTTACTCAGTCTTTCCTTATTATTCTTGAAATAAGTATATAATAAAGGAAAAGAATCTTGAATCTTTTTTTCAGAGTAAAGTTGAGTTTTACCTTCTTGATAATAATATGGATATATTATATAAGTCATATCAAATTCATTGCTCCATTTATCCATATTCTTTCCATTCAGTAGAGGTTTGCAAATTTCTCTTTCAATCTTGATTTTCGTTTTCAGTAACTTAGAATATCCATACAAATGACCGTCATCTTTTTCAATGCAGTTGTATAAATAAAACGCATCATTATCTCCACTAACGATACCCTGATAAATACCTTTGAATATTTTAGTTACACTTGCGCCAGAATTAGTTATTTTATTTAATATAGATGAGACTTTTGGAGATGTTAGAATCCAACTTTTCCCATCAAGTAATTCATATTTTATTGAAATAAATGAAAATTTATTATTCAACTGAAGCTCTTTAGGACTTACCCTAGCGTAATTTATTTCTTTATTCCCAAATGAAAAAAACGTTAAACATGTATAAGTTGTCGCATCCTCGAAAACCATTTCATCACCGAAATGTATTACAGTGTTTGTAAATTTAAGTTTACTGAGTAGTTGTCTTATTCCACTTCCAAAGTCTGCAACCAAATATTTGTGAGGTAGTATAAGACAATTATGACTCTTCCCTTGACTAATCTTCGTGAGTAACTCAATGAAAAGAACATAGATATCATATTTACCCGTTGCAACTTTGTAGTTCGGATTATAATATTCTTTGTTATGTAATTCTTGAAACCCAATATACGGCGGATTCCCAATCACAACATCAAAACCAACAAAGTTTCCTTCTTCATCAAGCACTTCGGGGAATTCAAACCGCCATTCAAATGCATCGCGGTAAATTAGTTCGTTCTCTTTTTCCTGTTGATTTATTTTTTGCCCAAGTTTATCGATCTTCTTTTCCAGCTTCTCTTTTTTCTCTTCAAGTTTTTCGTCTTCAAAACTGCTTATCTGTGTATTAAGATCATCAAGTTCTTTCTGCATATTGCGCAGCTTTTTCTTTTCCTCGCTTAGCGGATCGACATAAATTCCTTTTATCCTTTCTCTTATTCGGTCAATCGAATCTTTCAGTTCTCTTCTTTTATCTCTGTCGTCTGCGTTT
>DSBF01000279.1 GCA_011049495.1 Ignavibacteria bacterium | reverse complement strand
GCTTACGGTAAATCGGTTGGCGATTATGTTGATTACGGCGGTTTACTTGGGAGAGCACCAATTATGGAAGTTAGAAAAATTAGCGGCGCAAAATTTGTAAATAGAGGCGGAAGAATTCCCGCTCCAACAAGAAGTTTAACAAACTAAACAACGGAGAATATTGTGAAGAATAAAGGACTAATGATAGGCTGCGGTATTGGAGCCGTTTTGGTAGTTATCATTATCGGTTTTGTTTTGTGGGGTGTTAGTATTTACAATAGTCTTATTACTCTTGAAGAAGGTGTAAATCAAAGTTGGGCACAAGTTGAAAGTCAATATCAGAGAAGAGCTGACTTAGTTCCCAATTTAGTAAACACGGTAAAAGGTGTAGCGGAATTTGAAAGAGAAACCTTTACTGCTGTAACCGAAGCACGCGCAAGAGTAAATCAAATTAATTTTACGCCCGAAATGTTAGAGAACCAAAATGCATTTCAACAATTTCAAAGCGCTCAAGGTGAACTTAGCAGTGCATTATCCCGTTTGCTCGTTACGGTTGAAAATTATCCGCAGTTAAAAGCAAACGAAAACTTCTTACAGCTACAAGCTCAATTGGAAGGAACGGAAAATCGAATTGCCGTGGAAAGAATGAAATTCAATCAAGCTGTGCAGGGTTACAATACAAGAATCAGAAGATTCCCGGCTAATTTTATTGCAGGAATAACAGGATTTAATCAAAAACAATATTTCCAAGCAGCAGAAGGTGCTGATGAAGTTCCGAGAGTTGAATTTTAATTATGAATCACAAACTCTGTAAAATATATATCAAACTAAACCTTCGAGGTAAGCGTTGTCTCGTAAGCGGACTATATCCTCGAAGGTTACTAGTTTCACTAGTCATAACATTGTTGTTCCTATCAATATCATCTGCTCAAGAGCAATTCCCCAAACTAAATAGATACGCTACAGATTTAACAAATACCATTTCATCAAATCAATTAGATTATCTTAACCGGGACTTAAAAACATTTGACGACACAACATCAAATCAACTTGTCTTTCTTATGTTAGCCTCATTAAATAATTATCCGATTGAGATGTTTGCTTATGAAGTTGCAACAAAGAATAACATTGGAACCAAAGAAAACAACAATGGTGTTTTATTGTTAGTCGCAAAGAATGATAGAAAAATAAGAATTGAAGTCGGTTACGGTTTAGAAGGTGCACTGCCTGATGCTTTAGCAAGTTCTATTATTAGAAATGAAATAGCTCCTCATTTTAGACGCGATGATTATTATAGCGGAATTCAGGCAGGGCTTAATGCAATCAAACTTGCAACAATGGGTGAATATAAACGAGATAAAATTTTAGATGACGATGAAGGAACTGGTTTCCCGATTATTTATTTTATTATGTTCATTGCAATCTCTATTTTATCGAGTATGCGGGGTGGAAGAGGAGGCGGTTTGGCAGGACTAATTTTACTCGGCGGAATGACCGGCGGAAAAGGGCGAAGCAGCAGTGGCGGTTTTGGCGGTGGTAGCTTTGGCGGTTTTAGCGGCGGCGGTGGTTCCTTCGGAGGTGGCGGTGCCAGTGGTGGGTGGTAATTCAGAATTTTTTGTCTTTTTATTAAATCCATTTTTCTATATTTTTGCTAATGTATAAAGAAATTGAAGAAGGGGTAAACCTCTTCAATGAACAAGATTTTTTCGCTGCACATGATTTCTTTGAAAATTTGTGGATTAATGCAGATAATAGTGACAGACTGTTTTATCAAGGCATAGTACAAATTTCAGTCGGTGGATATCATTTATTGAATGAAAATTATCGAGGTGCCCACAGTCAATTTTCTAAAGGAACAACTAAACTGAAGAATTATGTTCCTGCATATAAAGGGGTAGAACTTAAGTTTTTGATCCAAAAAATTGAGAAAATAATCTCTAAACTAGAGTTTTACTTTTTGGATAAAAATGTTGAAATTAAGATAGCGGAATTCCCTAAGGTGGAAAAAATTCAAAACTTACTGAAAGGAGATTAATTATGGCAATTTACATAACAGACGAGTGTATTAATTGCGGCGCATGCGAACCGGAATGCCCGAATACTGCAATTTATGAAGGCGGAGCAGAGTGGGAATTGGAAGGTAAACATTTTGGAGCGGATGATGCAGCACCCTCCGGTGCTACTGGTTTCTTTTCCGATGAATTCTTCTACATTGTTCCCGATAAATGTACAGAATGTGTAGGATTTCATGACGAACCTCAATGTGCGGCTGTTTGTCCGGTTGATTGCTGTCTACCGGATCCGAATCATGTTGAAAGCAAAGAAGAACTTCTTGCCAAAAAAGAAAAGCTTGATGCAATGGGAAGGTAGTTTTTCTTTTTCATGAAGAATAATACACCCAGCTTGTTTGAGATATACTCAACCGGTTGGGTGTATTTTTTTTGTAAAAATTTCACCCGTGTTTCCCGGAATTTTATTCTATTCATCCCCGATTATAATAATTTCATACACAGAATCGACTTTTCGTTTCACCAAATTGCTTAATCTATTTATCCGAAACTTTTCTTTGCGTATTTTAACATAATTTAATTGATAAGATTAATAAAAAATTGACTGCCGTAAGTGGAACATCCAGAATTATCTTCCTCGATTTAATGCGCGCTATTGCCGTATTAATGATGGTACAAGGACATACTGTTCATACTTTTTTGGATGGTGATCTTCGTACTACCGAATCATTATTTTAT
>DSBF01000112.1 GCA_011049495.1 Ignavibacteria bacterium | reverse complement strand
GAGGTGTGGTTGACATTGAATTTTTCCTGTTTAGGGTCGCTAAAATATATGCTTGAAATTAAATACTCCACAAAAAGTTAAACTGAGCCCTTTAATTTATTTATGAAATTATCCATAATGTATCCATATTGTATCCATACAAAGATAAAGGATTTTTGTTAAAACATCCATTTTATTGATTGTAAAACATTCAATATTAGTATTATCTACCAACTGTACTATCTACGAGGTTGTGGGTATGTGCTTTATATTAAACCTCTTTTTCTCATTTCCCAAAAACATTTTTCGGTTGCATTAATATCTACAGATGCATCATGTGCTTCTTCAAAGTCAACGCCGAATAATTTTATGTGTAGTTCCGATAATTTAGGCCATTTGTATCCATATGGCCCAGGAAGTTTACAATAATTGGTAGATGATTGCATTGTACAAAGTTTTCTTTTTCTATTAAAATCACTATGAATACTTTTTCTTAAAAGTTCTGCTCCTAAAATCTTTTCATCAAAACTAATATTGTGGGCAACAATAAAATCAGTTTGCCCAACGAGTTTATTAAATTTGTTTAATACAGTTTCAAGAAGAACACCATCATTAATTGCTTTTTCAGTAGAAATTCCATGCACTCTTGACGCCTCTAATGGAATTACAAAGTTTTCAGGTTTAATAATAAAATCATCAGATTCAATACGATTACCTTTATCATCACATAAAATCCATGCTATTTGAATCATTCGAGGCCAATTATTCAAATCAGTTACAGGAGCTTTCCAATTACGAGGCAACCCTGTAGTTTCTGTGTCAAAAAATAGAGACATAAGTATTTTGTTATTTCGTTAATAATCAGAAAACCGGTGTGATTCGTTACTCCGGTTTTTGGTTAAGCCCAACGGCTGGGAGGTGGCGTACTTTTTTCTTCAGTCTCTAATTCTATTTTTCTTTTTTCTAAAAGTTTTATTTGTTTCCTTAATTTTCTTAGTTCATTATTTATAATCTCTTTTTCAACCCTTTGCTTCTGTTTTTTGAGATAAGATTCGCCATATTTACTTATTACAAATCTTTCAACTTCGCTTCTGACCAACTTATAGTAAGAATTCCCATGTGCATAGTTAAGTTTATATTGCAGTTTACCCGCTTTTATCGCATCAATAATTTCAACTTCTGTTATACTGTATTCCTTAACGGCATTGTTAACACTTAACGTTGCTCCTTTCTCATTCCATATATTAGAATTCATTGATTTCATTTTCTTGTTTTAAATTTGTAAAAAATTCAATACCAACAATAATTGAAACATTATTTAAAATTTTCCTCCATCCAATTACTAATTTGTTTCCTTATCTCATCCTCTTCCTCTTTAACTGCTTTTTTCTCACTTTCAGATAACTTTACCTCTCTTCTTTCATACTTAACCATAATTTTCATTGAATTTGATGAAACAGCTGTGTATTTCAAAATAATTCTAAAAATCTCCTCATGAGTACTTACCTCAGTTAGAACCTCATTTCTCTTTCCTTTCTCATTATCAAACCAAATAACATCAATTGGCATCAAAACTTTATCTCCCCTGTGGATTTCAAAAACAGAATGATTCTCAACATAGTGTTCATTTTCAGAATAACCCGAAAAAGTATATGTGGCCTTATAAAAAATTTTCAATTCATACTTTTCAAGCTTAACCCATTCATATTTTTTTATCAAAAACTCATTTTGTTCGTTCTCATGCCTTATGCCCCAAAAAAATTTTCGAGGTGAAACAGAATGAATTCTACCTTGTTTCTTAAGTTCTGAAATTATTGGCGATACCAACTTTGTCTCAACACCCAATTTCTCACCTATTTCCTTTGAGGACAATTCTTCTTCCTTCAATAGGTCTGTAATTTTTATTCTTATTTCGGATTTATTCATTTCTACAATGTCTTTTTGTATGCCACACAACGTTCCGCGTATATGATTAGGGGCGGATTGCGGGACACTTTTCTGTCGAAAAGCACCGCCGCTGCTACGATTTACAATGTTGATTATCAGCACTTAGGCCGCACTTAATTATCTACGCTGTTAACAACCGTAGTTAGGCTATTTTGAATTCTCCATCGATTAATTCAACATTGAAATTTACTTTGGCTTTCAATGCTCTAAAAACACGTAATATTGTTTCAATAGTCACGTTTTTTGCGTTTCTCTCAATACGTGATATTTGAGATTTCTGAACTCCGATTAATTCTCCCAGTTGAGTTTGGGTTAAATTTCTTTCTTTTCTGGCTTGTTTTATCATTTCTCCCAATAAATCAAGGCGCAATTCATACTCATAATTATCTCGTCTATCGGTGCCAATCTTTCCAAGATGTTTATCTTTTGCCTCTTCTAATGAATAGATTCTCAATTTATTATTTCCCATGATTATCATTTTTCCGAAACAAAGATAAAATAAATGTTCTGATATATGGAAACTTTATCGAATATAAAATGCTTTCACTTACTATGGTTGTTAACGGTTTGGATAAAGGTGCCAGTCTAAGAGACGGCAGCGGAGGCAATTTCCCCACCCCATCAAAATAGATTGAAAATTTCCAAAATCAGGAAACCGGTGTGACTCGTCACTCCGGTTTTTTTTTAATTTTTATAAATCAAATTCATTTCAGATAATTCCTGACCAATTTGATGAATTCCACTTAATATTTTTTCAGTTTGGTTTTCCGATGGCTTTTTATGTCCTTGCACATATTGAGATAATAG
>DSBF01000116.1 GCA_011049495.1 Ignavibacteria bacterium | reverse complement strand
TCTTATGACATTTGGTCCATGGGATAACCCCATATCTTTATCAATTTCACCTATTGTTTTGCTTCTTGCTTATTTAATTGTTTTTCCGATTTCGATTCTATACAAAAAGAAAAAACGAGGAACTGAAGAAAATGTTCCTAGCAAAAATTAAAGGAAATCTTGTTTCCACTCAAAAGAATGAACACTTAAAGGGACACAAACTTTTAATTGTGCAAGCAGTTGATTTCAATGGAAATTTTGTTGGAACCCAAGAGCATATTGCACTTGATTTAATTGATGCCGGAATTGGTGATACTGTTTTAGTTGCCAGAGAAGGTGATGCGGTTCAGCAAATTTTGGGGTACGATAAAGCACCAGTTAATACTATGATTATTGCTATTGTAGATGATATTGATGTAGTCGAAAATATTCAACAATAACTTTAATAATTATTTTGGATCAAAAAAATCTCACTGCTTTAAGTTTACTTTCCTCAATTAATGGACTAGGTCCTGCAAAAATTCTTAACTTAATTTCAAAATGCGGTTCCCCTTCAGATGTGCTACATACCTCTTATCAAAAACTTTGTACTATTGATTTAATTAATGATAAGATTGCTAAGCGGATTCAATTAACGGCAAGAACTTTTTCAGAATTTGAAGAAACATTTACTAAAGAATTAGAAAAACTAGGTAAGAATAACTTTTCGATTATAACTTATTTTGATGAAGAGTATCCGAAAATTTTGCGCAATATATATTTTCCACCAATGTTATTATATGTTTGGGGTGAAATTTTTACGCTAAAGGAACATAATTTAGCTGTTGTGGGAACGAGAAGACCTACTAATTATGGTAAACGAATAGCTGAGAAAATTACTGCGGATTTAGCCGCCAACAATATATGTATTGTAAGCGGCTTAGCTCGCGGAATAGATTCAATAGCTCATAGAGCATCTTTAAAAAATGGCGGTAAGACTATAGCTGTCATTGGCTCAGGTTTGGATAGAATATATCCACCGGAAAATAAAGATTTGGCAAAAGAAATTTCAGAAAACGGAATTGTTGTTAGTGAATTTCCCTTAGGAACTAAACCGGACGCACAAAATTTTCCAAGAAGAAATAGAATCATTTCGGGTTTATCGCTCGGATCAATTATTATTGAAACAAATATTAACGGCGGGGCGATGCAAACCGCAGAGTATGCATTGGATCAAAATAGAGAGGTTTTTGCTGTCCCGGGTAATTTGGAAAGTCCGCAAAGTGAAGGAACGAATATTCTTATTCAACGAGGTACTGCCAAACTAATTAAAAATGCAGAGGATGTTCTTGTTGAATTAAATTTAAAACTAAAACCGATTGAGGGAAAGAATATTCCGAAACAAGTTGCTGATTTAAACATATTTGAACAAAAAATTCTTGATGTATTAAATAGTGAGCCAATTCAAATTGATGTGTTAGCAGAAAAACTTCATTCTTCTACTTCAGATTGCCTGGTAAATTTACTTTCCCTGGAGTTTAAAGGATTAGTTAAACAACTACCCGGTAAACAATTCGTAAAAATGTAACTAATATTTCTTTCTGTCGTTCCACAAAAATTTTAAGAATTCTTTAATTCCCTTTTCTCTTCCCATTTCAGAAGGCAAGTAGTATTGTTTATTTAAGAGTTCTTTCGGTAAATAATTTTCCTGAACAAAGTGATTATTAAAATCATGAGGATACTTATAACCTTTTGAGTAACCTATTGTCTTCATAAAATTAGTGGGGGCATTTCTTAAATTTAGAGGAACCGGATAAAGTTTTTCATTTCTTACATCACTTAATGCTTTGTCGATTGCAAGATATGAAGCATTACTTTTTGGTGATGAGGCAAGATATGTTGCACATTGAGCAAGAATTATTCTTCCTTCGGGCATTCCTATTTTATCTACTGCACTAAATGCCGCTTCTGCAATTACGAGTGCGTTTGGCGATGCATTACCAATATCTTCCGATGCAAAGATTACCATTCTCCTTGCAATGAACAAAGGATCTTCACCACCTTCAATCATACGCGCCATCCAGTATACTGCTGCATCCGGGTCACTTCCGCGCAAACTTTTTATGAAAGCAGAAATAACATTATAATGTTCTTCGCCGGCTTTATCATAAATAATATTCTTTTGTTGAATAATGTTTTCAATTAATTCTTTGCTGATATTAATTTCTTCATCATTTTCATTAGTTACTGCTAATTCAAGAATATTCAGAAGTGTTCTTGCATCACCGCCTGAAATGTAGATTAAATATTCCCTGTCGATTGATTTAATATTTTTCTTTTTTAGAAATTCATCATTTCCCAATGCATAATTGAGAATATTGGTAAGATCAATAAGAGTTAGTTCGTTTAGAATATATGTTCTTGTTCTAGACCGAAGTGCAGGTATTACTTCAAATGAGGGATTTTCAGTTGTAGCACCTATTAATATCAATTCACCGGATTCAACTGAAGAAAGCAAAGCATCCTGCTGAGCTTTGTTGAAGCGGTGTATTTCATCAATGAATAAAATTGTTCTTTTATTGTACAATAAATTTTCTCTTGCTGTATCAATAATTCTTCTTACATCCTTTACTCCTGAGGAAACTGCGTTCAACTGAAAGAAATCTGATTGTGTGGAAGATGCTATTATTTTTGCGAGAGTAGTTTTTCCTGTGCCGGGAGGTCCCCATAAAATGAATGAAGAAATAGAGTCGTTCTCAATCATTTTCCGGATTGGTTT
>DSBF01000082.1 GCA_011049495.1 Ignavibacteria bacterium | reverse complement strand
TAAACTCCTCTCGGACCGATTGGATTTACGTTACCCCAATAATCTTCACTCTGCGGATGAATTTCCGGGTCACCGTAAACTTCCGAAGTTGAGGCAAGTAAAAACACGGCATTCTTTTCTTTAGCCAAACCAAGCGCTTTATGTGTACCGAGTGAACCTACTTTCAATGTTTGTATTGGTAATTTCAAATAGTCAATCGGACTTGCCGGTGAGGCGAAATGTAATATGTAATCAACTTTACCCGGTACATGAATAAAATTTGTTACATCGTGTTTGATGAATTCAAAATTCTCGTTACCGAATAGATGTTCAATGTTGGCAATATTGCCGGTAAGTAGATTATCGATACAGATTACTTTTAATCCTTCTTGAATTAATCTATCACAAAGATGCGAACCTAAAAATCCTGCACCGCCGGTTACAACTGCAATTTTATTTTTCATATTATTTTATCTTTTGTTTTGTCAAACTTACAGAAATTTGTAACCCTATTAAACTATCAAATGAAATATTTTATTGCCCTCTCCTATTTAGCAATTTTTAATTATTCGTTATCTTCCATTTGAATATACAAACCACTTATAAAGGATGCATTTTATGAACATAAATTTGGATTACAGTGAAACGAACTTAAGCAAGAACATCAAAGAGCTTGGGTTTATTTTAGGTGATGTATTAAAAGAACAAGAAGGAATAAGTTTATTTAACACGGTAGAAAAACTTCGCGCACTTACAAAAGTTGTTCGTGTAGATTCACATGCAAAAAGTAAAATAAAAAGAATTGTCGGTGGTTTAGATTTGAACACATCGCATAATGTAATCAAAGCATTCTCAATTTATTTTATTTTAGTAAATGCAGCAGATGAGGTTCATAAAATTGTAATTGATAAACTAAACGAAGACAAAACTGAGACAAATCGAATAGGGTCTTTCCGGGAATCTTTTAATCAGATTAAATCACTCTCGCTTACTCAAAAAGATTTAACACAAATAATTTCAAGAATAGAAATTATTCCCGTTTTTACTGCGCATCCAACTGAAGCAACGAGACAAACAATTTTAAAGAAAATTCTGCGCATCAGTAATCTTCTTTTGGAAAATGAATTGATGTACAAATCCGACACTGAGCAAAAAGATATTTATGAAAAGATAAAAGCAGAGATAACACTTCTTTGGCAATCAAATGAAATACGATTCAGTAAAATCAGTGTGGAAGACGAAGTAATGCGAGGATTGTTCTTTTTCAAAAATGTTATTTATAAAGAACTGCCCTCTTTCTATAACAAGTTACAACATGATTTGAATTCTATGTTAAAGTATGATGCTCAACTTCCGCCGTTAATAAAATTCGGGTCCTGGATCGGCGCCGATAGAGACGGTCATCCGTTTGTATCAACTGATGTAACAAAGAGAACATTTAACATTCACAAAAAGGAAATTTTAAAACTCTACTCGGACGACCTTAATAATATTTATGAATATTTGAGTACCTCGACTTATCTTAAAAAGGTTTCACGCCAACTGAAAACAAAATTAACACAAAATCAAAAAAAGTTGACGTTGCCAAATACCGACAAACAACTTCGTGAACCATCCGAAATATACAGGGCTTACCTCTATGTAATATATCAAAAACTTTCCAACACTTTATCGCAAAACGGAGTTGGATATAATAATGTTTCAGAACTTATAGCCGATATTTTATTAATAAGAAAAAGTCTGAATGAAAATGAAGGTGAAATTATTGCGGAAAAATTTATCGATCCGTTGATAAAAAAAATAGAAACATTCGGATTTTATTTTGTGAAGTTAGATATTCGGCAAAATTCAAAATTAATTAGAAATGCAGTTGATGAGTTATTCTCGACTTCAGGTGTAAAAACTTATTTTTCCAAATTAAGTGAAGAAACTAAAACAGAGTTACTTACAAAAGAAATATTGAGCTCGCGTCCTCTCTCGAATCCATTTCAGCAGTTAACAAGCCAAACAAGACAAATTTTAGAAGAGATAAAACTTATTGATTGGGGAATTACAAACATTTCTCCAAATTCAATTTCGGATTATATAATCAGCAATTGCGAATTTGTTTCCGATATTTTATCTGTTCTTCTTCTTGCAAAAGAAAACGGATTAATAAAAATTAAAAACGGAAAGATCACAGAATCATCATTTGATATACTTCCTCTTTTTGAAACTATAGATGACTTGAGAAATTCCGGAAGTATAATGAAAAATCTCTTTGACAATACAGCATATAAACAACAATTAAACTGCAGAAAAAAAGTTCAAAAAATTATGCTCGGTTATTCCGACAGCAACAAAGACGGCGGTATAGTTACATCAAACTTCGAATTATACAAAGCGCAAATCGGTTTGAAGGAAATTTGCAACAGACATAAGCTGCAAATGATTCTCTTCCACGGACGAGGCGGAAGTATATCACGTGGCGGCGGACCGGTAAACCGTTCTATCTTAGCACAGCCACCGTCAACAATAGAAGGTAAAATTAAATTGACCGAACAAGGCGAAATGATATCGGCTAAGTTCCTCGTTCCGCAAACCGCAGTTAAAAGTTTAGAAACAGTTACATCGGCAGTTATTTTGCAGACGGCTTGGAGTTATAGAAAAAGAACTGCAGCTAAAATTTATAATTTCATTAAAGATTTTGAATCAATTTCAGAAACAGCTTATTCACATTACAGGAAACTTGTTCAGCACAAAGATTTTTTTGAATACTTCAGAAC
>DSBF01000097.1 GCA_011049495.1 Ignavibacteria bacterium | reverse complement strand
TTCTTTTGCAAGATTTTTATGACAATCTATTTAAATCTTGCATTTATATCAATTGAGAGATTGCTTTATTCTGCCTCTTTTACGCCAATTTCTATGCTTTTATGCGTTTTTCAGGAGCGACTAATTATCGAAATAATCTGTTTAATAAAATGGAATGGTTTATTCAATCAGATGCTGTCCCTAAACTTGAAAGAGAATAATTGTGGAACATTAATTTGGTATTAAGTTTTAATTAACAATAGAAAATAATATTTTAGCACATTCAAAAAACAGAAGTACATATATGAAAAATTTTCTGATTGAGTTAAAAGAGGGTATACTGATTTCATTAAGAGCGATTCGTGCTAATAAAATGCGGTCAATCTTAACTACGTTAGGCATCATTATTGGTATTGTTGCTGTAACTACAATGAGTACTGCGATTGTTGGTTTACGTGAAGCATTTATAAGTTCTATCTCATCTTTTGGCAACGATGTACTTTACATAGATAAATTTGAATGGTTTGGCAGCGAAGATTGGCGTTTCTACAGAAACAGAAAAGATATAACGGTTGAGCAATATGAAAAATTGCGAGAGCAATATAATGGTTTTAATGCCATGGCTCCCAATAAAAGAACTTTCGGCAGAACCATTAAATATGAAGATAAATCAGTTGAAGCAACTTTAATTTATGGAACAACGGAAGATTATATATCTACTGCAAATGCTATCCCTGATGATGGAAGATTTATTAACGAAATTGAAGTTCGCGCATCTAGGAGAGTTTGTGTAATAGGACAAGAAATTGCCGATGGGCTTTTCCCGAATGAAAGCGCAATAGGTAAAACAATAAAAATTAGTAATCTTCCTTTCAGAGTAGTTGGCGTTTTAGAAAAACAAGGAAGTGGTTTTCTCGGTTCTTTTAGTTTAGACGGGCAGATAATAATGCCTCTAAAAGTTTTTGAAAGAGTTTTCGGAGGCAGAGGTAATTTAAGAATCGATATCAAAGTTGCTGATGTTGACAGAATGGATGAAGCCAAGGAAGAAATAACAGCAGTTTTCAGAACAATTAGAAAAGTCCCACCAGGTGAACCAAATGATTTTGCAATTAACCAACAGGATGTTTTCACCGATGTCTATGACCAAACTGTTGGAATTATTGCCGCTGCCGGTATTGTTATTACTGCTCTTTCACTTTTTGTTGGAGCAATTGGTATTATGAATATTATGTTTGTTTCGGTTACCGAACGTACAAAAGAAATAGGCATTAGAAAAGCAATTGGTGCTAAGCGATGGTCAATTCTAATTCAATTTCTTGTTGAAGCTGCAATAATTTGTCTTATTGGCGGTATAATCGGATTAATGATTTCTTATCCGCTCAGTTTGGTGATAGATCAATTTCTTCCAACCGCAATGCCGTTGGATGTCGTATTTCTCGCATTGTTTATTTCAGCCATGGTAGGAATAATATCCGGATTTTTACCAGCTTATAAAGCTTCAAAAATGGACCCGGTTGATGCCTTAAGATATGAATAAGGGAAATTATGCAAATTAAAGAATCCATAATAATGGCGCTTGATTCGGTCAAAACTAATAAGTTAAGATCTTCTTTAACTTTAGTTGGTATCGGAATCGGCTTGTTTTCCATAATCATAGTTATGACTGCTATCGGAGCTATTCAGAAAACAGTTGAAGATGCTTTTAGCTCAATAGGAACAAATAACTTTATAATTCAAAAATTTCCTGTGGTAAGAATGGGGCATGGTCAATGGCGTTTGTATAGAAATCGAAAAGATTTAACTGCCGAACAAGGTGAGCGTCTTAAACGGTTGACTATATTGCCTAAAGCAATTGGTGTTGAACTAAGCACCGGTGGAAAAACAATTAAGTACGAAAACCTCAGCACAAATCCCAATGTTAGAGTTGTCGGTTCTGACCTGGACAATTTAATAACAAATGATTGGAAAATTGAATCCGGAAGAGGTTTCACTGCTCAAGACATGGATCATTCCCGGTTCTATACAATTGTTGGTAGAGATGTGGTAGATAGGCTTTTTACAAATATTGACCCTATTGGTCAGAAGATTAAAATCGATGGTCATAATTTTGAAATAATTGGTTTATTTGAAAAGAAAGGGAGTGTTTTAGGAAGCGGTCAAGATAATTTTGTAGCAATACCTTTACCTGCTTATCAAAGAATGTACGGTAAAGATGAAAATGGTTCATTTACAATTATGGCTGCCAGTCCGGAACTGATGGAAAGAACTATGGATGAAGTTATAGGAGCTTTAAGAGTTATTAGGAAAGTTCCTATTGGTGCTGATAATGATTTTGAAATTATTACGAATGATCAGCTTATTGATCAATTCAATGATTTGACGAAATATTTTAAGCTTGGTGCTGCGGTTGTTGCATTTATAGCATTATTAGCGGCGGGTGTTGGAATTATGAATATTATGCTTGTTAGTGTTACGGAAAGAACAAGAGAAATTGGAATTAGAAAAGCAATCGGAGCAAGAAAGTCCATTATCCGTTCTCAATTTGTTATCGAAGCTATTGTATTATCGCAAATAGGCGGTATTGCTGGAATAATACTTGGCGTAATCGGCGGTAATATTGTTGCTGTTGCAATAAATGTATCTGTTGTTGTACCCATAGACTGGATAATAATAGGATTAACAGTTACTACTTTTGTCGGAATTGTATTTGGTGTATATCCGGCTGTTAAGGCATCAAACTTAGACCCGATTGAAGCATTACGATACGAATAAATACTAT
>DSBF01000534.1 GCA_011049495.1 Ignavibacteria bacterium | reverse complement strand
TTTCTTGTAATTCCTAAAAACTCAAAATTATTTTCGTTTTCTTACTTTTGATTTGTAAATATATAAAAACCAATATTGATAAAAATCAAGTGTTAATTTAATATTAAATCGTAATAAAATCGGTCTGATTTGTTTGCAAAAATATTGGGGCTTGAGTAACTTTAGCAAATTCAAAAACAGAAATCCGATCAAATAAAAATATGCCGTCTTTCTTTCATACTTGGTTACCTTTCATTTATCTCTATGTAGTTGGAGGGATTTGTTTCTTTGTTGGTGTATTGATAATAACCAAAAGCGGTGCGTTAAATTTTAAAATCAAACGCCATAAAAAGTGGTTCTATGTAATACTTGGGGGATATTTTTATTTCGTATTTCTTCACGCCTTTTTAATCATTGCAGCATTATACTTATAATTTATGGAAACAGCACCAGGCAAATTTCAAACATTTCACAACATTGGTACTTCAACCGATTGGGTTGTGATGGTTGTTTATTTTTTATTAATCATGCTCTTTGGTACTTATTTTGGAAAATACAATAGAAGTACCAAAGATTTCTTCTTTGGAGGAAGACGTTTTAAGTGGTGGTTAATTGCATTTTCTATTGTTGCAACCGGTGTCGGTAGCCACAGCTTTGTTAAATATTCCGCCAAAGGATTTGAGCATGGTTTATCCTCTACAATGACCTACATCAATGATTGGTTTTTTATTCCTTTCTTTCTTTTCGGATGGTTGCCAATTATTGTATACACAAAAATCCGTTCAATCCCGGAATATTTTGAAAAGCGATTCAGTCCATCTGCAAGATTTTTAGCAACGTTATTATTAATACTGTATATGGTCGGATATATTAGCATCGGATTTTTAACTTTGGGCAAGGCTGCATTACCTTTATTGCCTGAGAGCTTTGCATTTTGGGGTATGGAATTCGATGTTACTCTGATGGGAACTATTATAGTCATTGCGGTAATTACAGGTATTTATATAACCTTTGGCGGTCAAACAGCTGTAATTTTCACGGATCTCTTGCAAGGATTTATTTTATTGTTTTCCGGATTCTTCCTCTTTCTTTTAGGATTAGATTACCTTGGTGGTTTTGATGTTTTCTGGAGTTTGCTGCCTACCGAATGGAAATTACCGTTAGCGCATTTTAATGATCCATCCAGTTTTAATTTTGTTGGCATATTCTGGCAAGATGGTATTGCCGGATCGGTTGGATTTTTATTTATGAACATGGGACTCATAATGCGTTTCATGGCAACAAAAAGTGTTGATGAAGGAAGAAAAGCAGCAACTTTCAATATTTTGTTTATGCTTCCTCTTTCGGCAATTGTTGTTGGTAACGCAGGATGGATTGGCAAAGCTATTTCGGTGGCAGACCCCGCAACAGTTCCTCCAAATACATCACCGGATCAAATTTTTGTTGTAGTAGCCAATATTGTTGCAATCCCCGGTGTATTCGGATTTATAATGGCGGCTCTTACAGCGGCTTTAATGTCAACAGTCGATACATTAATTAATGCAACAGCCGCTATTTATATAAACGATGTTCACCGTCCTTTTAAGAAATGGATAAAGGCAAAAATTTTAACAGATAAAGAAACCGATAAAAAAGAATTATTTGCAGCGCGAACTTCTTCTGCAGTGATTACAATACTTGGAGTTGTGGGCGTACTTGCATTTAAAAATTTCCCTACAGTTTATGAAGCACACGGATATTTTCACTCAACATTAACACCGCCTCTTGTAATAGCAATATTCTTAGGAATATTTTGGAGGAGGTTTACACCGGCTGCTGTAATTTCAACATTCCTTGGAGGTGTTGCATTAATGATCCTTGGAGCAAAGTATCCGGGAGTGTTAATCGCACCATTTGATCATGGAATAGAAATGGACCCCGTCCATCCTTATTCTTACATAAGAGCTTTATATAATTTATTTGTCTGCAGTGTTGTTGCAGTTATTGTTACTTTAACAACATCTTATCAAAAAAATATTATTGATAAGATCAAGGCAACAGCGAATGCAAGTAAAGTAATGTTTATTATTACCGCAATATCAGTCTTACTCTTTTTAATTATAGCATTTGCAAAATTTGTGTTTGGTGTTGACCCCTCCGACCACGGGATGATTTTCTTTATGGTAATTCTTGCAATTATTATGACATTCTTGATTTCACTTTCAGTTACTTATTATGTAAAATATGATCCTTATGACAATACTGAGGGACTTACAGTTTGGACTATTAGTAAAGCTAAAGAATGGTTCAAGGGAGGTAAAGTTAATGAACGCGAAGGTGAAAAGATAAAAGTTCATTGGAAAGTTAAAGAAGGCGAAGAAGATACCGTAAATATTTCTAAAAATGATATGAAAAAGATGGAAGCCGAAGTCGGTGATCTAATTTATATGTGTGATGTTCGTGCTTATATGGGAGGCTTAAAATCTGCTCACTCAGTTATAGGTGAGCCGCACGAAGAAGATGGTGTGATTTACATTAACAATGAACATCTTTTAGACGGTCAGTTTGTTGAAGGTAAACCACTAGAAGTTGAAAAAGAAATGTAATATTGTAATTAATTAATAAATTTTAGGAGAGACTGTCTCAAAAGTAAATTTCAAATAAATAATCTGTGGAAATCAGTTCAAATCTGCGGTATCTGCGTTCCAATTTTATAAAAAACTTTACTTTTGAGACAGCCTCTTTTTTATTTTGATAAAATAATTTTCTGAAATTCATTTTCCGTAATTAAGTCCTTACC
>DSBF01000350.1 GCA_011049495.1 Ignavibacteria bacterium | reverse complement strand
GTAAATATATAATCCGCTAGCTAAGCTGCTTCCATCAAATTCTATATCATATTCTCCGGCATTTAAGACTTCGTTAACAACTTCAGCTACTTTACGACCTAATACATCATAAACAGCTAATTCAACTTGATATTGTGCGGGAATTGAAAAACTAATCTTCGTAGTTGGATTGAAAGGGTTCGGATAGTTACCAAATAATCTAAATTCTTTCGGTTTTGAGTCATCTTCAGCTGAAGTAATTCCATTTCCAAGTTTGGATATTGAAGAACCCTCAATCCCTAATTCTGAATTTACCAACCATATGGCAAATTTTACATTATCTTCTTCTAAGTATTTTTCGGGGACAGATTCTATAATTTTTAGCGCTTCATCGAATTCTTTTTTGTTAAAGTGATAGTAAAATAAGTCCACAATTCCATGCAATTCGTGAATCGTATTCCTAGAATACTCCCGTAGCTTTGTATTGAATAGTAAAAAGTCAGTTTCGGATTTGTCATATAGAGAAAGATTCGAGATGACCTCTAAAGCAAGTGGTTTATATTCTTTAACATCCTCTTTTGAAGATATTATGGATTCTAATAGAATTAGCACTCCCGGGATTGAATATGCTTTATATAAGAAATATAAATCGGATATTGCGAACATAACTTCCGTCTCGTTAATCTTCGAGTTTATTATTTGCTGATAAATATAAAAAGCACTTTGATAATCTTTTTGAAACAAAAATTCGCGAGCTTGGCTTAGCGAGCTTAGGGAAGTTATGCTGTTTTCTCCAATAGAACTTTTACTATTCCCAGTTGTAATTTCATCCTGCCATTGATTATATGGAGAATAATCAACTGATGACGTCCCATCCACAATAACTCTTGAGGGTGGATTAGGACTCCACCAATTTTTTTCGGCAATTATTGTAGTATAACTGGAAGCTCTTACATTTGCATATGTATTATTCGAAAAAGTATTGTTATAAGCGTTGGAACTACTGCCTGCATTTATATAGCAATGATAATTCCCCCAAAGTCCGTGATAACCATTTTGCAGAGTATTCCGACCTTCTTCATAACCGCCTGATGGAGCAGCGAAAAGTGGTGTTGAAAAATAATGACATTTAACTCCGGCATGATCTGATGAACTGGGACCTGTTATAGTGTTATATCTTAAATATGAGTGTTATATCTTAAATATGTGTTTCCATTATAAATAGAAATACCGCTTAGAGTATTATTTCTTATCGTATTGTTGTAAATATATGGAACACCTGATTCTGTATTAATTATTGAAATTCCATGCGAACTAGAATTATTCTCAATTGTGCAATTTTTTACAGTTGCAGAGCCACCGCCAATCATGGATATTGCCGCCCCGCCGTATGTATAAACATTCTCAATGGTACATCCGTCAAGTATACCTGAACTACCGCTGCGGAATTGAATGCCCCCCCAAGACGAACCGGAACTTGTAAAGGTTGTGCCCGTTGCATTGAGCGTGCCGTCAACTTGAATGCTTTTACCAGTAGTAAATTTAACAGTAACCCCGGAACTGAAATTCCAAGTCTCACCAGAACTAATAACAAGATTGTTAGTTAATGTACCTCCAAACTTTTCTAAAGTATATTTGAGTGCTTTATAAGCATTTATCCTGCCGTAGCCCATTTTCCTATTCCACCCGTTTGAGTCATATGAATACTGAGGGAGTTTATCTGCTGTTGAGGTTAATATATTATATACATCAACCGGCGTTAAAGAATTGTTAACAGAAAGTATTAAACCCGCTAAAGCGCTCACATACGGGGTAGCAATCGATGTTGCAGCCCAAATACGAACCGTTCCTGTAGAACCGGAACCACTTAAGCATCTAACATAACCACCCGGACCAGCTACATCTACAAATGCTCTATCCGGATCATTAATTGGGTCTGTTCCTGGGCTATAGTTAAATCCTTCTATAAAGTGTTCAACTTGGGTATCATTATTCCAGGTTGTTGATGTAACGGCAATAACTTGACCGGCATTTCCAAAATTATAATAGGCGGGGTGCATAACTGTTGGGTTTGATTGGTCATTACCTGAAGAAGCAATTACAATTATGCCTTGTGAAATTGCGTTCCCGAAAACTTGTTTATAATCATCAGACCCATAACTACCAAAAGCATAACTACAATTAATTACATCCGCACCGTCATTTATTGCTTGCTGTATGCCTGCTACTGTCGTAAAACTTCGATTTAATATAAGCTTAAGATTTCGCCCCAAACTGGCAATATCTTTATTGTTATTAGTTAAAGCTGAAACAGCACCTGCGACCGTTATACCGTGCCCCCCATAATTAGGTCCTACTCTATCTACCGCAATTTGACCCATCAACTCTTCATGAAGCTGCGAAACACCTCCAAAGACATCCATTACCGCAACCTTAATTGAGGAAGAGCCGGTAGTAATCGACCAAGCTCCTTCAGCATTAATCTGGTCAAATGACCACCTGTAATAACTTGAATCACTCGAATAGTATGGATCATTCGGTGAGGTGTTTAAATAAAATTTCATGGGACCTCTGGCGAACTCAACTCTTGCATGGTTTTTAATATATTCTACAATTTTTTCAATCGGTACTAAGTCCATAAATTCCATTTGATATATCTGTGAAAGATCGTTAATTAGAACTTCTTCATTAGTACGTTTATTTACAGCGATTGTATCCCCCCACTCAAAAGATGGGACTGATTTTTTTATTGTAAAATTTCCATAAATAGTTTCAAGCTCTCCTAATAG
>DSBF01000276.1 GCA_011049495.1 Ignavibacteria bacterium | reverse complement strand
TTCTTCAATAAATAATCCTGTTAATTCAATAGCTTCTTGAAGTGAGCCGCCGCCGTTTTCACGAAGATCAACAATTACACCATCAACATTTTCTTTCTTTAATTCTTCCAACAACAATTTCACATCACGCGTTGTGCTTTTATAATCGGGATCACCGCGTCTTTGTCCTTCAAAATCGATATAAAATGCCGGTATATCAATTACGCCTATTTTATATTCAATTCCTTCGTGGTTAAGTAAAATTATTTCGCTCTTTGCTGCTTGGTCTTCCAGCTTAACTTTATCACGAACAATTTGAATTTCCTTTGAAGACATATTTAATTCTGCTTCGGCAGGAATAACCGTCAACCGGACAAGAGTTCCTTTTTCACCTCTTATTAATTGAACAACATCATCGAGTCGCCAACCAACAACATCCACCATTTCTCCGTCTTCGCCTTGTGCTACCGCAATTATTCGATCATCTTTTTTAAGCAGTCCGCTTTTATCTGCGGGACCACCGGGAATTATTCTGCTTACTTTTGTATAATCGTCTTCCGAAGTTAACTGAGCGCCAATTCCTTCTAAAGATAAACTCATATCAATATTAAAATTTTCCGAAGTGATCGGCGAGAAATACGAGGTGTGCGGATCGATAGCCTCGGTGTATGCATTCATATATAATTGAAACACATCTTCGGGTGCATATTGTAATATTATTCTATGATAACGATGATACCTGCCGCGTAAAGTTTTTGCGATATCACCCCAATCTCTACCGTCAAGTTTTCGGTTAAGTGCGTCATTTTTTAATCTCTTTCTCCAAATTTCATCAAGTTCTTCTTTTGTATCTGCCCACTCAGCTTCTCTTCTGTTGGGAATAAAAGTTTCGTCTAAGGAGTAATCAAACTCCTCTTCCAACTCTTGGTTGACATATTGAATTCGTTCGGCAAGTCTTTCTTTATAACGATTGAAGATTGTATATCCTGCATCTAAAGTTCCGGTTAAAAGAAAGTCATCAAACTTATATCTATAATTTTCAAACTCGTCCAAATCCGATTTTAGAAAATATACTTTGTTGTTATCCAACATCTTGATATAATTATCAAAAATAATTGACGAGAGTGAATCGTTAAGATCGAACTTTTTATAATGATACCGTGAAATAAGCTGTGTGATAAGCCGGTTATTTTGCGAATGTTCCGGATCGGGAAGAAGTACTTTTGTAGAATCTATTTCTTTATTCTTGGCTATTAATTTATCAATTGACTGCCCTTTACAACTTATTAACGCAACTATCAATAAGGTAAGGAATAATATTTTTTTCATAAGCTCTACCGCTTTTATTCGTTTTTGATTTCTATAATACATATAAGATAACAGAATAGTTTCAAAAAAATAGTTTATTTTTTGAGTAGCAAAGATACTAAAGATTAACTGCAATTAAAGAACTTATTGATCATTCATATGATTTGGTCGTGAATAAGCTTACAAAAAAAGCAAAGGAAAAAATCAATTCATTATACAAGTGAGTTTTTCTTCAAGAAAATAAATCCGCTGCCGACAAGGTAAACGAAATTAAAAAAATAAAACTAATCTTTTCATTACATGTAAAGATATCTCTTAATTTTTTGTGTCGGTGTTTTTTCAAACGGTTCAGCTTGTTCAATAACACGATGCAGTTTTGAAAAGGAAGAAACACTGTTATTTACATTGTTCAATATATCAACAAGTATCTTGTCGATTATTTCTCGAGTTTTGCTTTCGTTAAGTTTTTCAATTTGGTGATCATTATTAATTGCTTCGGAATTTAAGAATACCCTCGCGATTAATTTTCCTTCTTTATCATGAACCAACGATTCAAGTACGTACGGGTTTTCATTTACAATAGATTCAATTTCTTCCGGATAAATATTTTTCCCATTTGATCCGATAATAACATTTTTCGATCTTCCTTTAATAAACAGATAACCATCTTTGTCCAGAACTCCAAGGTCGCCGGTTTTAAACCAGCCGTCATCGGTTAAAACTTCTTTTGATTTTTCGGGGTCTTTATAATAACCTTTCATTACCATCGGACCTTTGGCATAAATTTCGCCCTCGCCTGTAATTTGGTCTTTGTCTCTTATCTCGATTTCTACTTCGGGAATTGGTTTGCCGGCAGATCTTAATCTTATTGTTTCCGGACCGGTTCCCGTTAACAGAGGCGAAGTTTCTGTTAGTCCATAACCGATAGCATAAGGGAAACCACCTTCGTTCAGAAATCTTTCAACTTCTGCCGAAATGGGCGCGCCGCCGATGCAAAACATTCTTAGTTCACTGCCGAAGGTTTTAAGTAATTTTTTCCCGGCAACTTTATGAAGTTTTTTTCTAACCGCCGGTAACTTGTAAAGATTACGAACTAAATATTTTGAAGTAAGCTGAGGAAGAATTTTCATTTTAAATATTTTTTCAATAACCAACGGGACGGCAACCATTGCCGTCGGTTTAACTTTCGCTAATGCCGGAAGTAATGCCGCGGCTGTTGGCGGTTTGTTTAGGTAAAACACCTTGCTTCCGCAAAGCATCGGCGTTACTAAACCAAGTGTAGATTCAATTGTATGAAACAGCGGAAGAATGGAAAGCATTCTATCGGTATGTGTAAGGGTTACAATGCCTAATGTAGAAATCGCATTCGACACAATATTTTTGTGAGTAAGCATTACTCCCTTTGAATGACCGGTTGTGCCGGAAGTATATAAAATTGCCGCAAGGTCATCTTCTTTTACTTCATCGTCGGCTAAACCGACTAATTT
>DSBF01000185.1 GCA_011049495.1 Ignavibacteria bacterium | reverse complement strand
TTTTCACTTTTGTATTCTATAACTACTATAATTCCATTTTTTAGTTGAACAACAAAATCTGGATAAAATTTATCAGTTGATGTTTGAAGCCAGAAAGCATAGTTAGGTTTTCTTTCAAGATTGCGAATCCAAAACTCTACATTAGGATTTGAATCAATATTAAGTGCACATTCAGCTTCTTCTTCATTCATGTGAGAAATCCATTCATTACCATAGAAGTGTTTAGAAAATTGATAAGAGCCATTATAAAAATCCGTTGCAGGATAATCACTTGGAAATACAAAATCATCACCAATGGAAAATTTTCCCAAAGATTCTTTTATTCTATTTTCTTCGGTAAAGAGTAAAGTTTGATAACCAGCCTTTTTTGCTTCTTTGTAATGCTGATTGATTTTTTCAGTAAGAGCAGACTTTAAAAGCCTTCGCATATATACTAAATGATCAACTTCGAGCTTCCTTTTTTCAAGTAAATTATTAACTACTTTTAAAATGAACGCAACACTTTGAGCATAAACTATAGATGGATGCCTGCATTCTTTTGCAAGCCAATTAATTAGACCGGGCTTATCCATTTTGCTATCTAATATCATATTGCTTAATTTGTATTGAATTTGTTCCATGTTTTTAAGTACAGGTTCGCCTTTGCTACTAATGTCAATTGCTCCCTTTGTTCCGCTTTGAATTGTTACCGGAAATTCTTGTTCTGTTAAATTCGGATCACAGTCTGCAAGATTCCAATTAGGCAAAATCAAAACATCTTCATCAAAAAGAGTTTTCTCACCTTCTAAGTCAATTAACAATTGTGGTACGGAAAATCTAACTCCCTTTTTGCAAATAGAATCTGTTCCAGGAATTCTATTATTTGTTATATCATAGGCATCCTGCAGAGTTTGTTTATCCTCTGCTTCAGTAAATTTGTCAATTAACAAGTCCTTTAACTTAGGAGAAACCGCTTGCTTGAAGGAAATTGTCTTTTCTTTTTCATCTATTTCAATTTCATCTCGAAATTCGCGAGGTATATCTTTTAGTTTTGGTAGGTAAATAAATTTCTTAACAATTGGGCCCCTAAAACCATGAAGTTCTATCTGATCTTTCAGCGGCTTTAACATATTGGCAGATTCAGAAGGTGTAAACCCACTATCATGCAAATATTCCTGCAAATTACTGAATGTAACTAAGAAGTTATCAGAGTAAACAAAAGCATAAGCATTGTTCAACTCCTCATTCTGTTTTCTTGTCACCTTCGGCATTCTCAAAACTCTACCTAGAAGTTGTTCGGCATCTTTGCTGGATTTTACAACAGCAACCGAACAAAACACATAAGCAAAAGGACAGTCCCATCCTTCTTTTAATGCTAGTTTCGTAATAATGTATCTAATTTTTTGATTACGTGTTAACAAATCGATCCCCTCAATACCCTTCTCCTCACCGGTTGCAACGGCTATTTCTTTTTCATCTATTTTTAGTGAATTAAGTAGGTAATTTCTTATAATCTCAACATTTATGGTTTCTTCAGTTTGACTATCATGTTGAGCTTGCAGCAAAACTATCGGTCTTATATATTCCCCGGTTTGCTTTTCTTCCTTTTCAGCTACCTCTTCTAATTCTTTTCTCTTACTTATTGCGTTCGCTATTGTTTGCTGCCAATTGGGAATAGTCATTAATTCGATTGGGATTTTAATCATGTGCTCATTTTTCAGTTCCACTGCATTTACACTATATAAAACATTACTTCTATCCTTGCCTTCAGTTCTGGGAGTCGCTGTAAATTCAATTATGCATGATGGATTTAAACGTTCAAGAGTATCAAAAGTGAGGGGAGTTCGTGCGTTGTGGGCTTCGTCAATTATTACAATCGGATTAGAAAGATACACAACATTAGCAAGAGATATTTTAAGAACTTGATCTCCGTTTGATTTAACATATTCAAGTTTTTTTACATGCTCTTTATTGTAAGAAGAAAGATCATCAAAAAAAGGTTTCAAATTTCCGTTATCGCCTGCATAAACTCTTCTACCTTCTGTACTCTTAACTCTCCAAGCTGCAAATGTTGAAAGAATAATACATGTATTCCCTTTTACTGCCGCCTTTTTAATATCTAATGCATCAAGTACTTTATAAATTTCAATACGTCCGTTAAATTTTTCATTAAGTATTCTTTTATAAGGATGGTTGCTATTATTTAAACAATTAAAAGTCTGCTCTAAGATTGCAGTGCTTGGAACCAACCAAATTACAACTGAAAAATCACGCATTAGGTATTCATCACATATTAAAGGAATTGAGTGTGCAGCAAGAAGTGTTTTTCCACCGCCGGTTGGCAAACGAAGACAAACATAAGGCACATTTGGGAAACCGGCATCATTATATTCAGCAACTTTCCCAAAATTCTTTTTAGTTGCATTTTGATAACTGAGAGTGACATTTTTTGTTTCTTCTGAATCCTTGAGAAATTCACTTAATGCGTCTAAAGTGCGTTTTTGGTAATCTTTTAACATTATAATGTCCAGGGTATTGGTTGTTTGTTATTAGTTATAACCTTATATTAGTATTGGCTCGTAAAGGTGAACGTCGGCTCCATGCCGTGTGTTTAGGTTGCCTGTCAACTTAAACCTAGCCTTCAACGGGCTTTTTTAGTA
Organism: Ignavibacteria bacterium; assembly: GCA_011049495.1. Taxonomy (GTDB): domain Bacteria; phylum Bacteroidota; class Ignavibacteria; order Ignavibacteriales; family Melioribacteraceae; genus SURF-28. Next base: position 141 of record DSBF01000185.1, on the reverse strand, counting down.
TCAGCTTCCAGCCAAGCAACCCACGACTTAAGAGGCTGTGTGAAAAATATGATCAAAGCGTCATTAGGGAAATTAGTATTTTTCAGTATTGAATAATAATTGATAGGGAAACAATTGTATTTTATAAAACCAGCAGATAGA
>DSBF01000510.1 GCA_011049495.1 Ignavibacteria bacterium | reverse complement strand
GCATAATTGAATGGCATGAAAAAGGAACGCGCTATAACATTCATGAAGATATTGACGGATTACTATATTCGGGAGAGGATGGAGTGCAGTTAACCTGGATGGATGCCAAAGTTGGTGATTGGGTTGTTACACCGAGAAAAGGAAAAGCCGTTGAAATAAATTCTTTATGGTTTAACGTAATTAAAATAATGGAATTCTTTGCCGGAGAATTGAGCAACACGGATGACGCAGATTATTATAAGAATAAAAGTAAAATCACAAGAAAATCTTTTAATGAACAGTTCTGGAATAATAATGGGGACTATCTTTTTGATCATATTGATAATGAATATAAAGATACATCAGTAAGACCCAATCAAATATTTGCCCTAAGTCTTCCGTTTCCCCTATTAAATAAAGAAAAGGGTAAGAAAGTAATCAACCTTATTAAACATGAATTACTTACACCTTATGGCTTAAGAAGTCTATCACCCAAAGATGCTAATTATAAAAATGTTTACCAGGGAGATCAATATTCCAGAGATGGAGCATATCATCAAGGAACAGTTTGGTCTTGGCTGATTGGAGCTTATGCAGATGCGCTGAATTATGTTTATGGAGTTAAAGCGAAAAGTAAAATTCAAAAAGTTATCTTAGATATGATTCCACATATACCAGACGCCTGCGTTGGAACAATCTCAGAAATATTTGATGGCGATGAACCTTATAAAGCGAAAGGGGCAGCAGCACAGGCTTGGAGTATTGCAGAATTTTTACGCGTATTCAAAAAGTATATTTGATTAAAGGGAATTACAATTAAAAAAAAGGAAATGGAATTGAACATTAGTGATAAAATTATTGTAATACTTGGAGGAACAGGTGCATTAGGATCAGGTGTTGCCAAAGTTCTTATTAACTCAAATGCAACTGTTATAGTAACATATTCCAGGGAAAAATCTTTTAATGATCTGAAAGAAAAATTAGGCAACCCAGATAAACTATATGGTGTGCAAACAAATGTACTTGATGAAGAAAGTGTTCAAAAACTAGTTGATAAAACAATAGATTTGTTTGGTAAAGTAGATGTATTAGTAAATCACCTTACGCACAAACATTGAAGGTTGCTTGTTTTTAACCTTCAATGTTGCATTAATAGGCTAAAATTAAGTTACTTGAAAGGTCTGAAAACAGTAACCTTTAAGGTAATAACATCTTTGCGTAAGGTGAGTTAGTAAATCTTGTTGGCGGTTTTTTATCAGGCATTCAAGTTCATGAATTGAAACTTGAAGATTTGCAAACGCAGCTTGATCTAAATCTGAAATCCGCTTTTCTAAGCATCAAATACTTTCTTCCCAATATGATAGCAAAAAATAAAGGTAGAATTATAAATGTTGGTGCACGTCAAGGTTTACATGGAGTAAAAGGCGTTTCAGCTTATGCTGCATCTAAAGCGGCTTTAATAAACTTTACACAGTCACTTGCGGAAGAACTAAAAGAAACAAATATTAATGCTAATATCATTATCCCAAGTGTAATTGATACAGAAGCTAATAGAAAATCATCAGCTAATGAAAACTTCTCAACATGGGTTTCTGCAGAATCTCTTGGTAATGTAATAAAATTTCTAAGTTCTGATGAATCAAAAGATATTAATGGCGCAGTTATTCCGGTTTACGGGAAAAGCTAAACTTATGATAAAATTGTTAAAAAAACATTACCCTGAATACCTAATGGAAGCTGCCGGCTTAGGAATATTTATGATTTCTGCAGGATTATTCACAGTTCTTTTTGAATACCCTAATTCAGTATTAAATCAAATGTTTCCTGATGCATTTGTGAGAAGAATCTTCATTGGGCTGGCAATGGGTTTAACTGCTATTGGAATTATTTATTCCCCGTGGGGAAAACAATCAGGCGCACATATGAATCCTGCTGTTACATTAACCTTTTTCCGTCTAAGAAAAGTATCGCTCACAGATACCTTATTTTACATAATATTCCAAACCTTAGGCGGCACAATTGGAATATATATTACAGCTCTTAAGTACTCAAATCAATTGATTGCGGAGAAAAAATTATTCCTTGCTCAATATACTTAAAGAAAAAAATCCCTTTAGAAGGAGTGGCTCATCAAGTAGGTACTTGTAGATTTGGAAGTGATCCTAAAAATAGTGTGCTGGATATAAATTGCAAAACGCACGATCTTGATAATCTGTATATTGTTGACGGAAGCTTTTTCCCATCAAGCGCAGCAGTTAATCCATCACTTACGATTATGGCAAATGCACTTAGAGTAGGGAAACACTTAATTGTAAGAACTGCATAATATTACAATTACAAATAGAATGAAAACAATTCATGCAAAAATATTATTAATATTTGTTCTGCTAATTCTAGTTTCATGTTCGCAGCCAAAAATCAATGGAGTTGAATCTGTAGGAATCACAGTTTCCGATATGAACATTGCAATCCCGTTTTATAAAAATATTTTGCACTTTAATGTATTATCTGATGATACTATAAAAAGTGAGCAATACGCAAAGCTTTCAAAAATTCAAGATGCATCTGTTAGAATATTAAGACTAAAGTTAGGTGATGAAAAAATTGAACTTATTGATTTCATTAATCAAGAAGGGAAAACTTATCCTGAAGATTCACACAGCAATGATTTATGGTTTCAACATATAGCAATAATTACAAGTAATATGGATAGCGCTTATACTTGGTTGAAGTTAAATAATGTTAAAAATATTTCCGTTGAACCACAGCGATTGCCCGATTGGAATAAAAATGCCGGCGGTAT
>DSBF01000351.1 GCA_011049495.1 Ignavibacteria bacterium | reverse complement strand
CCCATACGTACCGATTTGAATATCAAATCACCCATATGTTTTTTGGTCAACTCGTTATCCGGACCGGTACTGTACCTTGAAGAGAGTCCATCATAACGGTATTGACAAGTATTTATATAATGCCAAATTGGAGTTTGCTGAAGACGCGCGCCGCCAACCCAATCTTTTGCAAAAGCTATTGCACCCCATGAATCAGACGGAGCTAATTTTTCTTGTCCAACATAATGATTTAAACCTCCGCCGTTTTTACCGACACATCCGCATAACATTAAAGCCATAATACCCGCGCGGTACATAAGATTATTATGGTACCAGTGATTTATACCAGCACCGATGATAATCATACATTTACCTTCAGTTGCTTCGGCAGTATTCGCCCATTCTCTTGCATAACTTATAACAGTTTTAGAATCAATACCTGTGAAGATTTCCTGCCAGGCTGGAGTATATGCGGCATCTTTATCAGAATAATCAGCCGGGTAATCGCCCTCCAATCCCCGGCTGACACCGTACTGCGCCATTGTTAAGTCATATACGGTTGTAACGGCAATCTTTTTTCCATCAATTGTTTTTAAGTATTTAACAGGAACACCGCGCTGTTGTTTTTTATTCAAACCGTATTCAACAAATTCTACTTGTAGAACTTCATCGTTGTTATCTATTAATGTTAGTAACGGATCATACATGGAATTATCTGATGAGTTTTCGTATTTAAGATTCCACGAGCCTTTTTCTTTATCCCATCTATGCCCAACGCTGCCTTTGGGTACAACAAGTTTACCGGTTTGCGAATCAATGTTTAAAAATTTCCACTCACCGTTTGGTATATCTTTATATTCCTTAATTTGATTTGCTCTAACTAACCGGTCAGGTGTTAATACTCCGTTATTATTTTTTAATTCAACAAGGTATGGTGAGTCGGTATATTTTTTTACATAGTCAATAAAGTAAGGTGTTTTCTTTTCGTGATGAAATTCTTTTAGAATAACATGGGTAACAGCCATCCAAAATGCGCCGTCGCTTCCTGCGTGAAGCGGGATCCATTGATCTGCATATTTTGATACTTGACTAAAATCAGGTGAAAATACAACGGCTTTAGTTCCGTTATGCCGAGACTCTGCGAAGAAGTGACAGTCGGGAGTGCGTGTCATATTTAAGTTAGCACCCATAACCGCAACCATTTTTGAATTATACCAATCCGCACTTTCGCATACGTCGGTTTGCTCTCCCCAAATTTCGGGTGATGCGTTGGGAAGATCGCAGTACCAATCATAAAAACTAAGATTAACACCGCCGAATAATTGAAGAAATCTACTCCCCGCGGCATAACTTAACATTGACATTGCAGGTATCGGAGAGAATCCAATTACTCTATCAGGTCCATATTTTTTTGCTGTGTAAATATTTGCAGCTGCAATAATTTCGAGAACTTCATCCCAGGATGTTCTTCTAAATCCCCCTTTACCGCGCGCAGTTTGGTATTCTTTTCTCTTCGATTTGTTGTTCTGTAAATTTTCCCACGCTTTTAACGGATCTCCGGTTTTAAGTTTTTCTTCGCGGTATGCATCAATTAAAGCTCCTCTTACAAGAGGATATTTAATACGAAGAGGACTATATAAGTACCATGAAAAAGAAATACCACGCTGACATCCGCGCGGTTCGTAAGGGGGCAGGGTGCTTTCGAGTAAAGGATAATCCAACTGTTGTGTTTCCCAAACTACAATTCCGTCTTTAACATGAATTTGCCAAGAGCAGCCGCCGGTGCAGTTTACGCCGTGCGTACTTCTTACAACTCTATCATGTTGAAAACGGTTGCGGTAAAACTCCTCCCACTTTCTCGTATCGGGAGAAATGATATCTTTAATCCAGCTCATAGACTCACTTATATTAATTAAAAATTATCGGAACGAATTAACGCTGTATTTTTTTACCCGTCTCCAATTCAATAAAAATATTAGGAAGGCGATATTGATACCGAAGATGGTAATTATTAACAAATTTATTTCACCGCTGCTAGAAGCGGATTGAACTATTGCTTTGTTATCTGTATAATAAAGAAATGCAAGTATGTCTCTGATCTCCTGATCGTTAATAGGATTGTTTTTATAAGAAGTTATCATTGCCGGAAAAGGCGGGTTTCTTACAATACCATCGACACCTGCTGGGCTAAGCCGTGAGAAAGCTGTTGTTAAATCTTTAGCCAACAATCCACCGGTAAACATTCCCGGAATTTGAACATTATGACAAACAATGCAAGGTGCTGCGCCGTTTTGGAATTTTGCTCTTCCCTCGAATAAATCTTTGCCACGTTGAATATCCGTATCGGTAACCGATGCCGCACTAAATATTTGAGCAGGTGTTCTTCGTGTTGTATCGCCGGGATCGGGGCTGTTTGCAGCAATATATTTTAGCACCTCTAATGTTTCGTTTCTATTGAGTGGTTGGTCGGGCATTAAAATTTTATTGTATTGTTCGTAAACCGCAATTGCGATTGAGTCGCCGGAGTTGATTAAACTTTGTGAAGATTGAATAAATTCTATTAACCAGTTTTCGTCTCGCTTTGTTGTGATATTGGCAAGATCGGGACCGACTCTTTGTCCCTCGCCAACTGTGTGACATGCAAAACATTTGTCATAAAATATTTTCTCACCTGAAGACTGGGCGAAAAGATTATCAAAACACATTAGACTGACTATCGTGAATATTATTATCTTCTTTTTCATAAAAATTTATCCTGCAGATTTTTAATTTATTACCGTAAAGATACGACAGTCAAGAAAATACATAAT
>DSBF01000162.1 GCA_011049495.1 Ignavibacteria bacterium | reverse complement strand
TAATTCGGGTAAAAATAGCGGGTTGCATTAGCCGCATTAAGCATCCACTTACCGAGTGCATCAGCAAAACGGTCATCATATCTAAGTAACGGAAGCAATGCGCCTGCTTGTTGAAATGTATTCATTAAAAATGGGTAATCATTAACTCCGTTTACTTCTCCTATCAATCCGTGCATATCGAGTCCGCCCCAAGTACCAACAACCGAACCCCAATTTCTAAGTGGTCCAACATCAAAAGTCCAGTTGAGCATTTTTTCTAAATTATATTGAGTACCAAGTTCGGCATTCATCTTTGCGGCGATGTAAACTCCGTAAGGTAATTGTAATTCATAAGAAGGGTTGGTTGGATAATTATTTAAAAATTCCATTGACCACTCGGCACCGTTTTTATATTTCTCTTCACCGGTTTCTTTATATGCATTGTACAAAATCCAAGCAAGCGCGCCGGCGGCTTCCGGCTCCTTTACATCACCGATGTGAGGTGTCATATTGGATAAATCCCAACCTGTATAATCCATATTTGGGACATTCCATGGAGTTGAACTTCCGCCCATTGATTCAACAGCTCTCAACCATTGATTGGCTACACTTCTTAATTGGTAATCAAAATCGTCTATGTTGGAATATAAGTCATAAAGTTGATAGAAAAATACATTAGGCATTGTTTCATACCACCAGTCATCATATGTATCATCTACCGGATGATTTTTGTAAACGTTTTGTTCAGGACGATTATTGAAATATTCGCGGCACATTCTTACCCAGTTATACCCGTTTTGATTGCTCTTATTGATACCAACAAGTGTAGCACCAACTACTGCGGGTATTACATTAATCGCTTCACCTGAAGTAGGTGAAGTAGTACCAACAACTGTGTGCAGACCGAAACTTATATCATCCGGATAGTTAACGGTGTTGTTTCTAAAAAATAATAACGGAAGGTATTGACCTTCTTTATTATAATCGAAAACAAAAGAATCATAACCGATAGTAACTTCTTTCCAATCGCGCATTAAATATGGTGAAGGGAAATCCGGCATTAAATTTATGCGGTTTATACTGATTTGCTGTGCACTTAACAAACTGATCGCAAATAATATTAATACTATTCTGTTTAATGATTTCAATCGATTTCCTTTCCTTCATTTTATTGTCTCAATCTTTTCATCAGCGTAAGAAATCATTCAATGAAAATGTTCTTATCTCGTTAAGATTGATTTGATTACTGTGGTTAAGTAAATCGATCACAACTTCTTCATTCGGCAGAAGAGTAAACCCTCGTTTTGAAAATTCAACTCCTTCTAAATACAAATCAACAAAGTATGCCGGTTTGTCTGTTGATACTAATAGCTGAGTTTTACTTTTTTTCTCAAGTTGAGTCAGCACAATATTTGATTCAGCAATTTGATAATATTTCCACGGTTTGTGATGATAATAATTTGTGTTTATTAATTCACTGGAAGAGTTATATAAATTAGTAATGATAATTTTATTACTGTTGAGAAAATCACTTTTCTTAAATTCATCTATCGTATCATCTTTACCGGCTTTAGTTTTTATTTTACTCTTTCGATCATCAATTATTTTTCCGGAAGAAGTATCAATTACAGCAAGTCGATAAGTCCCTTTGAATTCATCGTTTGATCGATTCTGTAATTTTACTTTTATTAATTCATTATTTTCAGAAAAATATATTAGCTGCGGTGAGAAAATATTTTTAACAAAGTAATAAACCAACTTAGGTTTCAAATCATAATCTACTATTGACCAACTTGTAACCGGACAGCTGTCGTTAATCTGCCAGATAATTGAACCGTTCGTTCTTCCGTTAGTTCTCCAATGTTCGAGACATGTCTTAAGTGCAAATGTTTGATTTAATTGAGCGAGATAAAAATAATCATCCCAACTTGACGGTAAAGGAAAATGAGCAGAAAGGAATCGCCAAATTCTTTCCGGACCTTCAAATTGTTTATTGTGAAATTCAAAAATGTAATCGTGTAATCTTCTGTTCTGCTTTGGAATTACTTTTTCAAGAGTATCTTTGTTTGCCGGACCTTGGAAGCCAAACTCGGTGACAAAAAGACTTTTGTCGTTTACAACCTGTGTATAGTCAGTCCACATACTCCAAATCTTCCATTGATGAGTGTTACCCGAATTAAATGAATTCGGGTCTTCATCTTCACCAAAAGGTGATGATGGATGATATGGACGCTGTGCATCGAATTCTTTTAAAATATCAGGTATCACCTTATGATAAATTTTATAACCTGGCATTTCTTTATAATCTGGTGAATATTTTTGATACCATATCCATTCGTTTTCATTGTTACCACACCATAAGGCGATGGAAGGATGATGTTGCAATCTTTTTACATTCTGTTCTACTTCTTCTTTAACATTATTAATGAACTCCTTATGCTCAGGATATGAACCGCAAGCAAACATAAAATCCTGCCAAACAAGTAATCCGAGTTCATCACATAGTTTATAGAAATAATCCGATTCATAAATTCCGCCGCCCCAAACTCTGATGATATTCATATTTGCATCTTTAGCATAGGTTAACAGTTTCTTATACTTTTCATTATTAACTCGTGGTAAGAAAGAATCGGCGGGAATCCAATTAACTCCTTTGGCAAAAATATCTCTACCGTTAATTCGTAATTTGAAAGTGTTCTCTTTCTTTTCACTCTTAATCAATTCAATAGTTCTGATGCCGACTTTCCTTGAAACACTCTCAACCGTATTTCCATTTTTATCTGATAGACTTACAGCAAGCACATACAAAAATTG
>DSBF01000006.1 GCA_011049495.1 Ignavibacteria bacterium | reverse complement strand
TTTCTTATGTGTTTATATGATGCAAGTTGTTTATTTGTCTTATCTATTTCTTCGGCAATTTTCTTATTAATAAGCTCATCATTAATTTCAACACCTTCTTTTTCTGCAAGTTCAATAAATGCTTCCGCATCAACAACAATTTGAACCGCTATTATTTCATCCTGTTTTTGATCTTTTTCGCCGTAAACCATGCATTCAAGAATATACGGACTGCGATTTAGTACGTCTTCAATTTCTTCAGGGAAAACATTCTTACCGCTTTTAGAGATAATCACATTTTTCTTTCTACCGGCAATATGCAGAAAACCGTCTTCGTCAACATAACCTTGATCACCTGTTTTGAACCATCCTTTTTCAAAAACTTCCTCGGTAAGTTTTTCATTTTTATAATAGCCCAACATAATGCTGGGACCTTTTGCCCAAATTTCACCAATTCCATCTTCATCCGGTTCGTTAATTTTTATTTCGACTCTTGGAAGAGGAATTCCGGCGGCATCATCCTTAAAATAATCGAGCCTGTTTAATGCCAATATCGGTGAAGTTTCAGTTAAACCATATCCTTGAATAAAAGTAAAACCAAGTTCGCGTAAACCTTTTGCGACAAGAGGATCAGGGGCTGCTCCTCCAGCGATAAATATTCTTATAGCACCACCAAATTTTTCATGAAGCTCTTTAAATATTTTTTGTTTGAGTCCCTTAACCCCTGCGGTTTGTAATAACGAAGTAATTTTCATTAACGGAGGTACAACTTTTGATTTAACTTTATCATCATGAATTGTTTTCATTATGCGTTTGAACATTTTATCAAACAAGAGCGGTACACCCAATAAAATTGTCGCCTTAACTTTTTGAATATCATCAACAACTGTTTTGAGAGATCTTGCATAATGTGCCGATGCTCCGCAGTATAGCGGGCACAACATACCGCATGTACACTCATAAGTATGATGCATCGGCAGCACGGATAGAAACCTATCACCTTTACCAATTATTATCATGCTGACCATATCAACTAAATTTGCAGCAAGATTGCCTTGAGTAAGCATTACTCCTTTTGCTCTGCCAAGCGATCCCGATGTAAAAATAATTTCTGCCAAATCATTCGGATTAATTTTAGGTAATTGTTTCTTATCTGCCATTTCGGCATCGGTAATCAGATCGACCATATAAAGAAAATTTTCATCTTCTTTTGTATGATCCATACAGATAAAGTGTTTTACTTTCTTCAATGCAATATGACTTCCCGAAAAAGTTGAAGAATATGATTCCGAAAAAATAATTGCCTCGGAATCAGACTCGTGAACAATATTAAAGATTTCATTTGTGGTAAGATTCTTATCGATTGGTACAACTACATAATTGAAACACATACACGTTAAAAAACTCATTGCCCACTGAACACGATTTTCTCCTATTACAGCAATGTGAGCTCTTTCCTGCAGACCTAATTTTTTTAAGGCAGTTCCAAATTTTAATATGTTTTGAAGTAACTCTTCGTAGGTAACCGATTTAATTGGAGTCGGGTTTAAGTCTTCCAAAGCTATTTTGTGGGAAAACTTTTCTGCACTTTCAAGTACCATCTGCTGAATAGTATTAATTTGGGGAACATCATATAGTTTTAGATTTTTTTTCATGACTCTATCTATTTTTATTGTTGGATGTTATTATCTTGTTTATCCACACAGCATTTTAAACAAAAAAAGGGATAGATGAAATAACCTATCCCCTATAATATATACTTAGTTTCCTTTTGCTATTTTTTCAAGAATACCTGAAAGAAGTTTATAGAATTTTTCCACATCTTTAATGTTAACTCTTTCATCGGGAGAGTGTGCCCCTTGAATTGTCGGTCCGAAAGATACCATATCTAAACCGGGATACTTATCTGCAAGAATACCGCATTCCAAACCGGCGTGTATTGCTTTTATTTCCGGTTCCTTTCCATACTGTTCTTTAAATACTTCTTTACTAAGTTTTAGAATTTTGGAATTGAGATTCGGCTGCCAACCCGGATAACTATCAGCATCTTCTATTTTTTCAATTCCGGCAAGATTGAAAGCTGCTTTTACCATCTCGGAAATATTTGCTTTCGCTGCATCAATTGAACTTCTTTGGCTTGTACCAACTCTCAATTTATCTTCTTGTGTAAATATGGTTGCTAAGTTGGTTGATGTTTCAACAAGATCAGGAATATCGGGACTCATTGCCATAATTCCGTGGGGAAGCGCGTGTAGAAGATTTATAACTTTGTCAGAGAATTCTTTTGCAAATACTTTTTCATGCTTTGTTTCTTTTTTTGTCAAAGATACTTTTAATCCACCGTCATTTACTTTGAACTCGAGTAGAGCTTCTTTTACAAAACTATCGGCTATATTTTTAATTTTTGATTCATCCGCTTCATTAATAAATATGATTGCTTCTGCTTCACGTGGAATTGCATTTCGTTTGGAACCTCCGTTTATCTCTGCAATTCTATAATCGATGTCTGAAAGTTTGAGAAGTAACCGAGCAAAAAGTTTAATTGCATTTGCTCTTCCGTTTGCAATATCAAGACCGGAGTGACCGCCTTTTAATCCGTCAAGCATCACTTCATACGATTTATAATTTTTAGGAATATCATCCCAAACGATATTAAAAATACCAACAGTATCTTGCCCACCGGAACAACCGACATAAAACGCGCCGTCTTCTTCCGAATCAAGATTCAGTAGAGTTTTTCCTTCAAGAAGATTTTTACCTAAGTTGTTTGCGCCTGTTAACCCGGTTTCTTCATCAACGGTACAAAGTAATTCAACCG
>DSBF01000260.1 GCA_011049495.1 Ignavibacteria bacterium | reverse complement strand
CTTCTAATCTTGTTTCGGCGGCTTGTTCAAATTTTTCTTTTTTACCTATTGCCGGATTTGTTTTGTGCGAACCTTTAAATGTTCCTATTCCTTCTAAGCGATAACTGCAATTAGAGTATTCACCGATTATCCCGCCACCAGCTTCAAAGATCGCTGTGGAAACCTTATCAACTTTATCGTTTGGAACAAATACAACAACCTTAACCTGGTTGCTTTCTTGATTAAGCAGAAATGAAACATTTTTTAATTTGAGGATTTTTGCAAGCTCAAAACTAACCCCGTCTTTAATAAAATCAAGATTTGTGTGAGCAGAAAAAATCGTTAGTTTTTTTTGAACAGCTAATTTAATCAGTTCTGCTCTAGGATTGTTTTTGAAATCTAATTTTTTTATTGGGTTGAAAATGAAGGGGTGGTGAGTGAAGATGAAGTTACAATTTTTTTTAAGAGCTTGGCTAATGACTTCTTTGTTGAGGTCAAGGGCTAAAAGAACATTTTTGATTTTATCCCTTGTATCCCCGACTTGAAGTCCGACGTTGTCTTTCTCCCACGCCGCTCCCGGGGGTGCCCAGCTTTCGACATATTTTATAAGATCTTCTGCAATCATAAATAAAAAAAAATGCACTCCTAATTTGGGGGAAGTGCATTTTTCGTTAAAACTTTCTTTCGCTTTGGTAATTTGGGAATTTTCTATTCGCCTTTTTCGTAATATGTTTCCTAACAATCATAAATGTGAAGATAAATATAACATAAATTGACTAATTATTCAATTTCCTTAATCTTCTACAATTTTAGGGTCAATCCAGTTTCCATCCTCTTTAATTAATTCTATTAGTTCATCAACTGCTTTTTCCGAAGGGACACTTTTCTTAATCACATTTTGACCTCGATACAGAGTAATTTTACCAACTCCAGAACCTACATAACCGTAATCAGCATCTGCCATTTCACCGGGACCGTTAACTATACAACCCATAATTCCTATTTTAACCCCTTTAAGATGTTCTGTTCTTTTTCTTATTTGATTTGTTACAATTACAAGATCGAAAAGTGTCCTGCCGCAGGAAGGACAAGCAATATATTCTGTTTTAGAGATTCTTGCTCTCGATGCTTGTAAAATTCCAAATGATATTCTGTTTGTTGATTCTTTAATGTGTGCTTCTGTAATAACACTTTCTGTTTCAATCCAGACACCGTCTCCAAAACCATCAATTAATAATCCACCAAAATCCGTTGCGCTGTAAAGTCTGAATTTTTCTTCGTTCAATTCCGAATATTTTCTTTTTATAATTACCGGATTATCAATTTGCATATTCATTAGTTCAAAAAATACGCGTCTCTGTTCTGCCATTCCGTGTTTGTTTTCTGTTGTAAGAATAATTACAACTGTTTTATCATTCGCAACCAATTTGAAATTAGGAGAATCAAGTTCATCAATTGAAAGCTGAACAAAATTTAATATGTCTGATTTGATTCCACTTTCTGCGAACCCGGATAGAGAAAAAAATGGGAATACTCTATTATCGTTCGAAAGTTCTTTCCAAACTTTATAATTATAAACGGTCTTTAAATTATTTGGTTGATCAAACGGTAATTTGCTATTTCCTAAATAAAGCAAATCGCTTGCAATATCCGATGTGTTCCACTTATCAAGTTTTGCCGAATAATTATAGCCAATGAGTTTCAAATCTGTATAATCATGAATTTCAGTTGAGGAAAAATCCGCAAACACAACCGGAGGATTATCACCACCGATTCCGTTTACTTCGAAAGTTTTTCGTTTTGAAAACTCGTATGGGCTTTTCGGAATAGTATCAACCGGAATAATCGGTTTATGATTTTCGCGGTTGTAATACCTCTCGGCAAGATCTTTTGCAACCGGGGCTTCGGCTTCGGGTTCTTCGGTTAACGAAACTCTAATTGTATCACCAAGTCCGTCTTCCAACAATGTACCTATACCAACGGCAGATTTAATCCGAGCATCTTCGCCGTCGCCGGCTTCCGTTACACCTAAATGCAATGGATAATTCATCCCTTCTTCGCTCATCTTTTGAACAAGCAAACGATACGCCTGTACCATAACTTGTGTGTTACTTGCTTTCATAGATAAAACAATATTATGGTAATCTAACTCTTCACAAATTCTTACAAACTCTAATGCAGATTCAACCATACCTAAAGGAGTATCGCCATATCTTCCCATTATTCTATCCGATAAGGAACCGTGATTTGTTCCGATACGCATTGCTGTTCCGTATTCTTTACAAATCTTCACAAGGGGTGTGAATTTTTTTCTAATGCGTTCAAGTTCAGAATTGTATGAATCATCAGTGTACTCAATTGTTTCGAATTTTTTTTTGTCAGCATAGTTACCCGGATTAACTCTAACTTTTTCAACTATTCTTGCAGCAAGCTCGGCAGCATTTGGAGTGAAATGAATATCCGCGATTAAAGGAACATTATAACCTCTCAAACGTAATTCTTTTTTAATGTTTTCGAGATTTTGTGCATCCTTCAAACTTGGTGCAGTAATTCGAACATATTCACAGCCGGCATTAACCATTCGTATTGTCTGTTCAACTGTTGCAATTGTATCCATTGTATTTGTTGTGGTCATACTTTGAATACGAATCGGGTTATTACCGCCAAGCGGTATATCACCTATGTTTACTTCCCGGGTTTTAAAACGAGAGTATTCAGTTAAACTATTACAGTAGTTTTTTATTTCTTCTATTTTGTTCATAATAATCTAAACACATGATGAGAAAAAAAGGTTCGCAATTATTTTAACCTTTCTGCGAT
>DSBF01000109.1 GCA_011049495.1 Ignavibacteria bacterium | reverse complement strand
TTTTATATTTTTTAAGTTTTTTAATGGATATTAAGTTGTCTGTAATTATACTTTGCTGTTTGGGAGTAATTTCATTTATGTGTCAAAAAATGTGGTTTTCGGTAATTAATAAGATTTTTATAAAAAGAAAATATAAAATCTTACTAAGATTTAGTGAAACTCTTTAACAATTATGAATTATGAAAATTGAACTTGTAAATCTAAAAAAGAAATATCTGCCTGATTTTGAATTAATAGTTGAAAAAATAGATTTTAATTCCGGGGAAACTATTGGTTTGGTTGGAAACAACGGGGCAGGTAAAACAACAATGTTCAAAATCTTACTTGACTTAATCAATATCAATACAGGAAATATCAATATAAACGGGCAGAGTATTTTAGTCAATGATGATTGGAAGTCTAATTTAGGGGCATTTATTTCGACTGATTATTTAATTCCTTATCTAACTCCTTTAGAATATTTCAAATTTGTTGGGACACTTTCAGGCATTGATAATAATTCTATCAGGAGAAAACTAAATTACTTTAGAAATTTTCTAAGCAATGACATTTTTAATTTAAAAAAGAAACTAATAAGGGATTTTTCTGAGGGCAATCAAGTTAAAATTGGCATAGTTGCCACTTTATTACCAGAACCAGACATCATTATTCTTGATGAACCTTTTTTTGGATTGGACCCATCCTCTCAAATTGTATTAAAAGCCATTTTGAATAAGCTTTCCCAAGAGAATTCTAAAATCATTATTATATCTTCTCATGACCTTCAGCATGTATCAGAGATTTGCTCCAGAGTTATTATATTAGAAGACGGCAGAATAGTAGATGATAAAAAAACTGGTCCGGATACTCTTTTCGAATTAACAAAGTATTTTATGAAAAAAGGAAGATTAACTGACTGAAAAATAGATATTTACAATTAGTATTGAAATATATCGAATGATGAATAGGAATCTGATGCAATCAATAGCTGTTTTGTTTTCTCTTGTTGTATTATCTATATTTCTTTTGTTTTCAATTAATTTTCTATTTATAAAGAATGATTTGTACTATCAATCGTTTGGAGAACAAATAACAATCTCCCGCATTGACCAAATGTTGGACCTTTCTAAAAAATATCAATGGTTGGGTTACGCAGTTATTCCTTTCGTCATTTTAATGCGGGTTTTTTATACATCTGTTTTTCTTTACATCGGCATATTCTTCACCGAATTAAAAGTTGAATTCAGCAAACTGTTCAAGATAGCCTTATTATCCGATTTTGTTTACGTGCTGTCAGCTTTTGCCAAACTGGTCATCCTTATTTTTTTCAAAGAGGTGAATACGTTGGAAGATTTACAATTTCAACCGCTTTCTTTGATGGAGTTGTTACAAACCAAAAGTATTGATCCGCTGTTTGTTTATCCTTTAAGTTTAATCAATGTATTTGAGTTAGGCTATTTCCTTGTGCTGGCCTGGCTGCTGGTCAGTGTTATCAACGAGGCTAGCAGGGAACGGCCAATAAATTTCGGCAAATCGCTAAAACTGGTCACTGCATCGTATGGCAGCGGGTTGCTTTTGTGGGTGGTGTTTGTCATGTTTATAACCCTTAACCTGAGTTAATTATGAAAAAATTACTCAAAGCCATTTTAATCGCAGTAATTTCAATTATCGGCGGATTCCTTACCTACCATACAATTAAGGGATACAACGAAAAAAAGGAAGCGGAAAGACGGGTTCAGACTTTACCACAAGCAGAGTTTGTTTCGCTAACAGGGAAAAAGGTAAACCTGTATGATTTTGACCCGGAGAAACCGATGGTAATTGTTTATTTTCACCCCGAATGTGACCATTGCCACTACGAAGCACAGGAGATTGGCCAAAATGCCGCTGCATTCAGCCACTGCCAGGTGGTTATGGTTACATCCGACGATTCCTTGAAACGCATAGAAAATTTTTGCGCTGAATACCATCTCTGGGAATTGAGTAACATTGAAGTTTTGCTCGACCATAACAACCAGTTTAAAAAAGTTTTTGGGAAAGTTGTGATTCCATCAGTGTATATTTATGGGTTCGACCGGAAACTAAAGAAGCATTTTCAGGGCGAAACAAAACCGGAAGCCATAATAACAGAAATGAATTCATAACATTAAACTTAAACCTATGGCAAAACTGTTTTTTTATCTCGGCGTATTGTTGGCAGGTTTAATATATTTTAATTTAGGGGAAGAGGCTGAAAAAGAAGAAAGTAAAATAAACATAACCCAATCCCTTAAGGTTTTCGAAACCTTAAAGGATAAAAATTCGATGTAAAACCATGCAAGCCAAACTGAATACTCGAAAAATCAGTAATTCCTTTACCAAACAACACAGCCAGTTTTATTGTGGACTGGCCTGCCTGACCTCGGTGGTGAAATACCACGGTGGCGAAACCACCCAGGAAAAGTTGCGTGAAGAAAGTGGTACAACCCTGAACGGAACCAGCCTGCTGGGTTTATACCAGGCAGCGCAAAAAATGGGGTTCGAGGTGGCCGGATACGAAGCAAATATTGAGAACCTGAAAGAATTAACCGAACCGGTAATTTTGCACATAGTAAAAGATAAAACCCTGGAGCATTTTGTGGTTTGTTACGGCTTTGAAAAGAGTAAATTTATTATTGGCGACCCGGCAAGCGTTATTGAATATTACACGGAAGAAGAATTGGCCGCTGTTTGGAAAAGCAGAGCCTTGCTAAAGCTTACTCCCGGAAAAAATTTTGTTACCCGGAAAAACGACTCGAAAAACAAACGTACCTGGTTTTTGCAGTTGTTAAAGCCCGATTACCCGGTTTTGGG
>DSBF01000434.1 GCA_011049495.1 Ignavibacteria bacterium | reverse complement strand
GCTCTTTTTACTCCTAAGCAGCTTAAATATATACATACTCTTACGGCTGGAAATTTGCGCACTGTCAATAAGCTACTGTATAAATTTTTTGAATTATATGAATATTACGAGGAGTATCATCCTGCAAACATTAAAGGCACAACAGCCAAAACCAAATATATTCAAATGGCTGCAATTAGCTCAGGAATAATTCGTGCTTAGTCCAAATGATGTTATTAATCTCGAGCATCGCTGGAGTAAATGGCGACAAAAACGTATGCTAAAAGGCTTAGGATACGGCTCTTTAGCAATCATATTATCATTTGCTTGCTGGTATGGATATAGCAATTTTTCCCAATCTGTTTTAGATGACACTCATATTGTCAATAAAACTCTCCAAGAGCCCATTGAAATTAACCCTAATAATGTTGAAAATATCCCTCAAAATATTCAAAACTTAAATCAAGTTGCCAAAGTGGATAAAAACTCCTCTTTCGAGCTTAGGCAGAAACCTCGATTGGCCCTTACAATTCAACCCATTCCTCGCTCAAGTCAACCTCCTAAAATTCCGCTACCAAAAAATGAAACGATAGCACTAGATAAAGACCAAGTATCAGCCATTCCTCCTCAAAAAAATATCGATAAAACTAAAAATGTAGCATCAATTGCGCAAAATAATATCGTAGAAGAAGAAGTGGTGCAAAAAACAGAAATCAAGCGAGAGAATAGAATTCAAATTAATATGGAGCCTTCTAGTGCTGATACAACTCAATATTTAAAAGAGAAATTTTACGCAACTGGCAATATTGTTTTTGCACTAATGGTTTCTGAAGAGTATTATCACATGGGTCAATATAATGATTCTATTAGATGGGCACTAACAGCAAACGAATTAGATCCAAAAAATGAGCACAGCTGGATTTTGTTTGCACAATCAAAAGCTAAACTAGGTCGCCCACAAGAAGCAATTATGGCTTTGGAAGAATTCCTAAAAACCAACAATTCAGGTAAAATAGAGTCTTTGCTGGTTAAATTAAAACGAGGTACACTCTAATGATGAAGTTTTTATTAATCTTATATTTAGGATTTTTAAGTGCGCAAGCTTCTGTTTCGCTAGATACTATTAGGCAATGGTACGTTCAAGGTAAATACGAAAAAGTTTGCAGTTATGAGGTTGCTGCGATTTACAACACCTATATAAATAATGAAGAATTTGTTAATATGTACGGTCATGCTTGTGTCGAAACAGATATGATTAGTCGCACAGTTAATCCTATCAATAGATTAATCCGCTCTCCTCAAGCTCGAGCAAATGCAGTTTATTTTACGACTGTTTTGTATCAAAAAAAACTTTTATACCATGCCTTTATAGACAATGTTGATATCTCCTATATGCGCCTACCTAGAACCGAGCATATTCTTTCAATAATATTTGACCTCTATGTAACTGGTAATTTTACCAAGGAAGGAGACGCTTATATTTTTAAAGATAATGAATTAACTCATCGTTTACATGTAGAAGTATCAAATGGTATTAACAAACTGATAGTACGCAGTTACAAAGATGGTAAAATTATTAAAACAAGGGCATACTGGTAATGGCAAAAACTAAACTATTATTGGGATATTTAATTCACAATCGCATCATTGACGAAGCAACAGCACGTCACATTGACTCCATATTATCACAATCAGAGAAATCATTAGGTGATGTTTTAGTTGATGAAAATATTTTTTCTTTAGATGATTTAATGATTCTTTTGGTTGAAATGTATAAAGGCGGAACAGTAAATCTAGAGGATATTAACTCTGAGTTCTCTGTTGGCACTGATGACTTTTTAAAAGTTTTTGCAAAAAGTCTTAATTATGAATACATGGATTTAGATGAAATCGATATAGATTACCGAATGGCTAGTCGGGCTCCATTGGCGCAGCTAAAAAAGTACCGAGCACTTCCAATTAAAGAAGATGAAATCAATGTCTATATTGCACTTCAAGACCCCATAGACATTAACGCCCATGAGGGCATTCAGCGAATTTACAATCGAAAGCTTATCAAAATAGTTATTGCCGATCCCACACAAGTTGAAAAATATTTAAACAAATTGGAACTAGGGGAGAGTATTAAAGGCCTTATTGGTGATATTCGAAAAGAGCTATCATCCAATGTAGCAAATAATCCACAAGAATCATCCGGTATTTTAAAACTTATAGAAATAATTTTAAAAACCGCCATTCTCGCTAGAGCTAGTGACATTCACATAGAGCCAACTGAAAATAACTGTATCGTTAGAAGTCGTATTGATGGTATGCTCTCAGAAACCTTCATATTTGATAAAGATATTTATCCTCCACTTGCTTCTAGGATGAAACTACTTTCTAATATGGATATAGCGGAAAAAAGAAAACCCCAAGATGGGCGATTTTCTGCTACAATTTTGGGCAAAGAGTACGATTTTCGTATTTCAACCTTGCCTATCATGTTTGGAGAATCCATAGTTCTTAGGATTTTAGACAAATCCAAAGTTATGATTAAGCTTGAAAATCTAGGAATGCATCCGCAAAACTTTGAAAAATTTGCTAAAGCAATGCGTGTGCCATATGGTATTATATTTGTAACTGGCCCAACTGGTAGTGGTAAAACCACCACTTTATATGCTGCACTTAATGCAATCAAAAGCGTTGAAACAAAAATCATTACAGTTGAAGATCCGGTGGAATATCAACTTAATCTTACACAGCAAACACAAGTTAATGAAAAAGCTAATCTCACTTTCGCTTCAGCATTGCGTTCAATTCTACGTCAAGACCCCGATATTATAATGATTGGTGAGGTC
>DSBF01000433.1 GCA_011049495.1 Ignavibacteria bacterium | reverse complement strand
TTATGCCAACGCTACAACCAAATTTTGCCAAAGAGCCTTTCAGACCTTCCCACGCTATCAGACTAGCAGAGAGACAATGCAGCAAAAATAAAAGAAAAATAACGAGGGAAATGAACAACGAAACGCTAACACCGTGTATAGTGCATTTGGCGGATAGTGCTAATTTCAAAGGCGTTACATCTAATAAACTTTGTAGTGGTTTGACAGGTTTGTGCTTCGAATCGCCAAACGACACCATACACGTAACCGTTGACACCAATTAAAACCAACAAAACGCAGAAATAGAATATGTCATTTCAAACACCAATAACGATTTCTGATGCTATTGAAAGAATAGAATCGAATAAATTTTTACTTCCAGCTATCCAAAGAGAATTTATCTGGACACACTCGAAAATCGAATGGCTTTTTGACTCGATAATGAGGAACTATCCAATAAGTTCATTTCTGTTTTGGAACGTGGAAGAAAGCACCTCAAAAAATTATAGATTTTACAAATTCATAAATGAATATCGAGAGAGATACAAAACTCACAATGAAGAAATTTCGACAAATGGAATTAATTCATTTAATGCGGTTTTAGACGGACAACAAAGACTGACTTCGTTGTATTTAGGCTTAAAGGGAAGTTTTGGTTACAAAGAATACCGAAGAAAATGGGAAGATACCGAATGGAGCATTCCTACAAGACATTTGTATCTCAACATTTCAAACGAACTGACAGAAGAAGAAGATGGTAGAATTTACGAATTCAGCTTTCTTGAAAAGGATTTAACCCAAGAACGTGAAGTTTATGAAACCGAAGATAAAAATTGGTTCAAAGTTGGTGCAATACTAAACTACTCGGATGACGAAACATTTGACAACTTCGTTGAAGACTTTGAAAACAGCTTTTCCCGTAAAGCTATAAGACAATTAAGAAGAACCATAGTTGAAAAACCTATAATAAATTACTTCCTCGAAAAAGAGCAAAGTCTGGATAAGGCTTTAAACATTTTCATTCGGATTAATAGTGGTGGCGAACCCTTAAATTTTTCGGATTTATTAATGTCTATTGCTGTTGCCAATTGGACACAGAAAGACGCAAGAAAGGAAATCCACAAGTTAGTTGATACTGTTCGTGATAAGGGATATTCCATTTCAAAAGATTTGGTACTAAAGTCATTTTTGTATTTACATAGCAAAGACATAAAATTCAGAGTGACCAATTTCTCAAAAGAAAACGCAAAGGAATTTGAAACGGAATGGGAACAAATTAGAGATGCAATTCTATCATCCTTTGACTTGATAAAATCATTTGGATTTACGGACTTTACTTTGACCTCAAAAAATGCTGTAATCCCTATAATTTACTATTTGTATCATAAAGGAATTTACAGAGACTTTTCAAATAAAATTGAGTTTAAGCAAGACCGAGAGAATATTAAGAAATGGTTGCATATTGTACTGATAAAAAGACTTTTCGGTGGAACTTCAGATAATGTACTTTCACAAATGCGTAGAGCATTTACCGACAACATTTCGGAAACTAAAATTAAACCTGAAATTTTGAATTTCCCGATTGACACAATTTTCAATCACATAAGAAAAGATACTAGTGTTGGAGAAGAGTTTATTGAAGAAACATTATTTTCGCAGATTGACAATCAATATTCTTTTTCAATTCTTTCGCTATTGTATCCTAATTTGGACTATTAAAACAACAATTTCCATAAAGACCACGTTCACCCAGCTTCAACTTTCGGGAATTTAAGTGAGGAAAACAAAGAGAAGTATGGTTGGAGAACTTTTAACTCAATCTATAATTTGCAGATGCTTGATGCAAATGAAAATATGTCTAAAAATGACTTAAACTTAAAAGACTGGGTAGAAAAAGAAACTAATGAGAATAATAGAGAACAGTTTTTGAATTTACACATAATTCCAAATGTGGACTTAACATTAGAAAATTTTAGTGAATATCACGAAAAGAGAAAGGAAATACTAATGAACAAGTTGAAAACACTACTGAACTAAAAAATAACTGGTGGCAACAATGTGTATAAGCAATAGCGGGTTCAGTGCTAATTTGAAACGTAAATCTATAAATTAGAAATCGGTGCCATCTGACAGTTAAGTGGCTTGAAATCCGCTACTGCTCATACACTAGACCGTTATAACCAATTGTTAATCAAACTCTGATTCAACATAGACACCACCATAATATTCTGTTCCACATTTATCAGAACAAAAAATTTCATCATAATCTCCACTATCAACTTTAATCCAAGTTTCAAACTCATCACCACATTTAACACAAGAATTTTTTGTTCTTTGTCTTAAACTGGTTATAACATCAGATATATGTAATTTTTTATCTGTGTTTTCAAGTTCTGTGTTCTTATTATCTTTATTCATATTATTTATTTTTTGTGTTTAAATTTAAGAAAAAACTACATATATCTGAGTATCGTTATAGGGCATTTTAGGATAAACAAAATACTGACACAAAAAGAAACTTTTAATTTGAACAATAAAACAAATAAATAATGGATAAGACAAAAATTAATAGATGGACAGTAGGTTTTGTAATGTTTCTACTTATTGTTTCTGCTTTAGGTTATCTGATAGCACCTGAAAAAATGCTTAGTATAGTCGGTATTAAGGGGACTAAAGACACCAATTTTCTTGCAAGAACTATTGCTGCAGCCTTGCTTTCATTTGTTCCTAGTGCTATTGTTGCTATGAAAAAAGATGAAAATTTGAATTTGAGATGGCACCTTGTTTTAGGTCTAGCTTGCTATATGATATTAAGCTCATTGATTGATTTTTATGGT
>DSBF01000190.1 GCA_011049495.1 Ignavibacteria bacterium | reverse complement strand
ATTGAAAATCGTTTTAATCTTTCTTTTACTTCCCATCATTCCGATATACTTGAAATTCATATTGATGACCGAACCGAGCGCTTCTTTATCGCCCATGTGCTGCGGTGTAACAATAATAACGTAAGATTTATTTCCTTCATTAATATGCTTGTTTACATCTTTATAATCGATTATAATTTTTTCATCGGCATAAACATTTTGGAGCATTGTAAAAACATCTTCGCGGTGATCAAAAACAATAACGTGAAACCCGAGAAATTTCATAACTTGACAAACGGCTAAGCCTACGTGTCCGCCGCCTATAACATATGCTGTATCCATCAAACCCATATTTTCTTTGTAGTAATAATTTGCATCGTCTTCGTAATTAAACTCATAATCATCTTTTAGTGACGTGTCAGTATAATAGTTAAAGGAGTTGTGCTTAAGTTCGAATACACCGTTTTGTTTTTTTTCAATGTTACTAAGAATCGAATTAATAACGGACAATTCTTTATTTGATAAAACAGTAAAGATGATTGTTTGAAATCCCCCGCAAATTAATCCGGAATTCTCTAATTCGGTTTTTGATGAATGCTGGAGTCGTTTAACAAGTTTCGTTTCTTTCCCGGATAAAATATCAACGGCATAATCAATAAGCTGTTTCTCCATTATACCGCCGCCGATTGTTCCTTTCGTAGTTCTGTCAGGCAGGACAAACATTTTGAAACCTTGTTTACCCGGTGACGATAAATAGGAATCAGCTACGGTTATCAGTACAATTTCAGAATTATCTTTTAAAGAATCAGCTGCGAATTGCCAGAAGGATTTTTCGTTCAAGTTTTCTCCGTTATTAAATTAGATTCAATCCCTTCCTTCTTGCTTTTAATAAGCTCTTTTCCTTGATATAAATGCATCAATGCTTTCTCATGCGTTAGAGGAGATGAATAATTAATCTTGACATCCGGTTTAAAAGCTTTAATTGCATTTGCTATTGCAAAAAACGAACCTATTCCATACATCAACGGTGGTTCACCAATAGCTTTTGATTTCAACGGACCGAAGGGATTTTCGGAATCTTCAAGAAAATGAACTTGTAATTTTTTCGGTGCAGAATAAATATCGGGTACTTTGTAAGTTGATAACGAGTTTGATTTTAATACGCCTTTTTCATCTTGAACTAATTCTTCTATTGTCATCCA
The DNA here is from genome assembly GCA_011049495.1 of Ignavibacteria bacterium. Taxonomy (GTDB): domain Bacteria; phylum Bacteroidota; class Ignavibacteria; order Ignavibacteriales; family Melioribacteraceae; genus SURF-28. Next base: position 1,638 of record DSBF01000190.1, on the reverse strand, counting down.
GCCAATACCTTGAACTATACCCCCTTCAGCTTGACCGAGATCAATTAACGGATTAATACTTTTACCGAAATCGTGAACAACTTCAACCGATTCAATTTCATAAGTGCCTCTTAAGCAGTCAACCGTTGCAACAGTAATTGCAGTACCGTAAACATGATAAGCAAAGGGATGTCCTTGATTAATAGTTCTATCGAAATGAATTTGCGGTGTAGCATAAAAAGCTTGCGAAGATAAACTTACTCGATTTAAATAAGCCGAGCTGATAAGTTCTTCCCAAGTTATACCGGTTTTTTCTTTTTTATGAAGAACAAATTCATCAATAATTTCTATGTGCTGCTCGTCGTTAATATTTAGAATCTCGGCAGCATGTCTTCTTAGTCTGTCTAACAGATTATTGCAGGCAATTAATAGAGCATTACCGTTTAAGTCTGCACCGCTGCTTGCAGCAGTAGCCGAAGTGTTTGCAACTCTTGTTGTGTTTGTTGATTCGACTTTAATTCTTTTCTTCTTAATAGAAAAAACTTTTGCAGCTATGTTAATCATCTTTTCATTAACACCTTGTCCCATCTCAACTGCAGCAGTACTAACGGAAATCGACCCATCGGAATAAATATGAATTAAAGCACTTGCTTGGTTGAGCATTGTGTTCGTGAAAGATATTCCGAAACAAATAGGCATAAATGAAATACCTTTCTTTTTAAGAAGATGATTTTTGTTAAACTCTTCTACTTCTTTTTCTTTTTTAGAAAAGTGGAAAAGTTCTTCGGCTTTATTCCAGCATTTTGCAGCATTAGCTCGTTCAGCTTTTTGACCGTAATAAAACATATCATTTTCTTTCAGCAAATTATTCTTCTGAATTTGATACGGTTTAATACCTACTTCATCAGCAGCTTTATGAATAGCGGCTTCAATAACAAACATTGCTTGCGGACCGCCGAATCCTCTGAAAGCAGTATTAGGTGGTAAATTTGTTTTGCAGGAAATTCCGGTTGCTCTAACATTAGGAATGAAGTAACTATTAGTTGTATGAAAAAAAGTTCTTTCTAAAATTGCAGTTGATAAATCCGCGCAAGCGCCCGCGCTTTGATAATAAGTAACTTCGTAAGCTAGGATTTTGTAATCATCGGAAAGACCAATTTTATAATCAACCGAATAAGGATGACGTTTGCCGGTCATTCTCAAATCATCGTGACGGTTTAAGATTATTTTAACCGGCAATTGTGTTATGTGCGCACCAAGTGCGGCAATAACCGCCCAATGTGTTGCTTGATCTTCTTTACCACCGAATGCGCCACCTAATCTTAAAACATCAGCTTCAACTTGGTGCATTTTTAAGTTAAGAACCCGCGCAATAGTTTTTTGTACTGTTGTGGGACCTTGCGTAGATGAGAATAACTTTATTCCTTTTCCTTCGGAAGGAATTGCAAGTGAACCCTGTGTTTCGAGATATAAATGTTCCTGTCCGCCAATTTCCACTTTATCTTCAAAGACATATTTACAATTATTAAAAGCATTATTGGTATCACCCATTGCAAAAACTCTAGGCGGCGCAATGACCCGACCGGCTTTAAATGCTTCGCGAGGATCGGTTATGATAGTTAGTTCTTCGAACTCAACTTTTATTTTATTTCTTGCTTT
>DSBF01000287.1 GCA_011049495.1 Ignavibacteria bacterium | reverse complement strand
TTTATTCTTTTCAGGAGTTACCCCAAAATTCTAAGAACAGTTAAATCGACAATTTATCATTAGCATATCCACGGTAAAAAAAGCGTAAGCCGCTAATTCGCGAATAAATAAAATATTGTTATACTACATATAATTAATTTTTCCATTTGCTAACTGTGTAATAAACTAAACAACTTAGATGAATACTCATTTAATTTTCGGGGTAACTCCTGTTATTCTTTTATATTGACTCTAATCCCGCAATAAAATATTTTGATTTTTGATTATCAACAATTTCTAATCGCAAATGAATAATTCATCTTTAATATTCTATGCTTACATGCCGATTCTTTTTGGAATAGTTCTAATCGTATTCAATAGGCTAATTACCGAGCGCTATGAAAAGATTGCCAAACATGACGGCTCTGCTTTCCCAAGATTTATAACTACAACTCGAATTATTATTGGCAGAGTGTTTTTTATTGTTGTGGGGATTGTTAGATTAATTGAAAATACAATTTGATTGCTTGGGAGAAAATATTACTTGGTATCGCACGGATAATTGTTGGGTTAGGAAGGATTGTTACAATATAATGGTTTTGTTTAACGAAAAAACTCAGTATATTCCCCCTATGGGAAAATATATTAATTCCCTATTGGGGAACTTTGCTGGAAGTCATATTGTCCAATTGGTGATTTAATAATTAATGAAAGTTCTTTCCAGAAAAATACTTGACGAATACTGTCGGAAACACTCGGATGCTAAAACTCATCTTGATTCTTGGTATTACGAAGTAGAAAACGAAGAATGGAAAAATCCTCATGATGTAAAAACGAGATTTGCAAAAGCAAGCATCATCGGTGGGAAATTAATTGTATTTGATATTAAAGGCGGAAACTATAGGCTTGTGGTAAAAGCAGCGTATAATTCACAAAAAATAGTAATTAAATGGTTTGGTACACACAAAGAATATGATAAATTGGATTTGAAACAATGGAAGTAATAAAATTAATAAAAACCGAAAAAGAATACGAAGCAGCGCTTGAGGAAGTTGAAAGACTGATTGATATTGATCCTAAACTGGGCACAAATAATTATGATAAACTTGAACTGCTTTCTCATTTAATTTCTGAATATGAAAATGAACATTATCCAATCGATCTTCCCGATCCAATTGAAGCAATAAAATTTAGAATGGATCAGCAGAACTTAACGCAGAAAGATTTGATACCGTATATAGGAAGTGCAAGTAAAGTTTCGGAATTATTGAATAAGAAACGTCCTCTTTCGCTCAATATGATACGCGCACTGCACAAAGGACTCGGCATTCCAGCCGAAGTTTTGCTGCAGGAAAAAGATGAAGAGCTTTTAAAAAATCCAAATGATATTAATTACGATAAATTTCCTGTTAAAGAAATTTACAAACGTGGTTGGCTTTACAATTATAACGGAACTTTAACCGAAGCAAAGCAAAACCCGGAAGAAGTTTTAAGAAAATATTTTATTAAAGAAACAGCATACAACTATTCATTCAATAGAAAAAATTCTCGCCTAAAAGATAGTGACGATAAATATGCAATGATAGCCTGGATAAATGCGGTAATAAATGAAGCAGCAAAACTAAAGTTGCCAGTGACTTTTAAGCAGAGCAAAATTACCAAAGAGTTTTTAATTGATGTTGTTAAGTTAAGCTATCTTGATAACGGACCTGAATTGGCGGGTGAATATTTAGTTAAAAACGGGATTCATTTTGTAATACTTCCTCATTTACCGAAAACACATCTTGACGGAGCAGTGATGCCGCTTGATGACGGCATGCCTGTAATAGCGCTTACTTTACGATATGATAGATTAGATTATTTCTGGTTCACTCTTGCACACGAACTTGCTCATCTTTATCTGCATTATAATAACAAGAACGAATTTTTCTTTGTTGATGATCTCGAGATAAACGAAAATCTTGAAAGAGTGGAAAAAGAAGCGGATAAACTTGCAGAAGAAATTTTAATACCAAATTCACAATGGGAAAAGATTATTAAAAATGAAATTCCCTCAAAAGAAATGATACTTGAATTTGCCGACAAGTTGAGAATTAGTCCGGCTATAATTGCGGGTAGAATTAGAAAATACAAAAATAACTATAGACTTTATTCCAGTCTAATTGGGCAGGGTGAGGTTAGGAAGTTGTTTGAGTAATAGAACAAAATAATTAATAAATATGATTAAAGAAAAAACAGTTTTTGTCCTTGGTGCAGGGTCCAATATTCCTTATGGTTTTCCAAGCGCAAAGGAGCTAAGAGAAAAAATAATTGACAAAACTTTTTATGATATACTATACGAATTTTTACCCAGAGACACTGAATATGATATAGAACAGTCAGATAGAACCTTAGGACAAATTACAACTTTTCAAGAAATATTTTCTAAATCGAGTATAAAGTCAGTTGATTATTTCTTAATGAGAAATCCTTCATATTTAGACTTAGGAAAGTCTAAGTAATTGTTTTGAAAAAATTACTGAAGAAAGTGTTTATAAAAATTTAAGCGAAATGGAAATATATCACGTATATGGTTCTTTGGGTCAGATTAGTAACACCGAAAATAACAACCTGACTTATGGAAAGGATTTGACAATAAGTGATATAAATATCATGAAAAATAATATAAAAATAGTAGAAGAGATAAATGAAATAAATACTAAAATAGAGAACTCAATTGAAAATGCAGAAAAAATATTTTTCCTTGGATTTTCATTAGATAAAATAAATTTGGATAGAGTCGGTTTTTTCAATAAAGTTTCTTTCCCTACAAAAATATATGCAACAACGTTGGGATTAAAT
>DSBF01000347.1 GCA_011049495.1 Ignavibacteria bacterium | reverse complement strand
GTGACAAATTAGTAAATGTCCTTGCAAACCTTCCGCGAAATAAATCGGTGAACTTTTTTTGTATGATAGCGTATCTTCTTGCGGCGTGTTCAAAATGTTTGCCGTGTAAGGATGATTGTAATGTGCCCAATCTGTAACGGCACGTAATGCTGCACCGGACTTAAAAACATCAGGCTGATTAAACATTGCCATTAAAACAATAAATCCGCCGTATGAACCGCCGTATATTCCGATTTTATCCAGAGCAATATTATAATTCTCGATTAAAAATTTTGCACCGTCAACTTGGTCTGATAAATCTTTACCTCCCATATGTCTATAAATATCAGTTCGCCAGTCTCTTCCGTAACCGGCACTTCCGCGGTAATCAATATCTAAAACTGTGTATCCCTCATCGGCAAGTAAATGATGAAACATATATTCACGAGAGTAACTGCTCCACCAATCATGAACGTTTTGCAAGTAACCGGCGCCGTGAACAAAAATTACCGCCGCACCGTTTTTGTTTTCTTGAAGTGGTTCATAAATTCTTGCAGGAACTTTCTTTCCGTTTTCAGCATCAAACCAAACTATCTCAGGTTTTATCCATGGATAAGAATGGAATTCGTCTGTTCCGCCGAAAGTTATTTGTTTCATTTCGGAGCCGGGTTTGTTCTCCATTAAATATAATTGCCATGGTTTATTTGATTCCGAATATCGAACTGCAAGCATTGATTGATCGGGTGAAATAAAAACTTGATGATTACCATGATGAGAAGTTATTCGTTCTCGTTTTCCACCATCAATCGGCATTCTATAAAAATCTCTTACGAACGGGCTAACTTCACTAGAAACGAAATACCACCATTTACCATCATTTGAAATTGTAGGTCCGGTTCCGGCGGCATTACTTCTTGCGGTTCCGGTAATTTCAAAATTTCCTTCCGTTAATTGTTTCTTCTTGCCGGTTTCAACATTGATTGTGTATAGATGAGAGTAACCGGTTTCTTCCGATTGAAACCATATATGTTTGCTATCGGGCAGCCAGCCATGATGAGTATCTCCCGATTTATAACCGGATATCCCCGGAGCGCCGATCCAAGCTTCGTCTCTTTGTCTATCCAACAAAGTAAGTGTTGCGTTAGACGGAATAAAGTGCATCAGCCATCTGTCTTTGTTATCCATTGAACGAATCAGAACATAAGAATGTTTTCCATCAGTAGAATAGAAAGGACCATAATAATAAACTTCTCTCGGTTCGTCATACTTGTCTTCGTCATTTTCTCTTTTAAAATCCGGTTTATCGTATATACCGGGGATTTGTTTTCGGTCTACAAAATAAACTGTGTCATTATTTATATCGTAAACGCCAAGCTCATATTTGGTTTCCGGTGAGCCGACTTTTGCTCTCGCGGTTATATCTTCGGTATACCCGGATTCGGTAATGTAGTTAGGAACTTTTGTGTATTTATTATCGCTTGGATATTCAATTGTAATAAAAGTTATAAAATCATTGTTCGGTGAAAGGAAAATGTTATCAACGGATTTATTCCCGACATAAATTTCTTTTGGTCGTTTAGTAGTTAACAACGCTTCTTCTTTTTTCCTATTTTCTTTTTCTACCTTTCTCTCTTTCAAAGTTTGAATAAGCGACAGCTCTTCCTTCTCTAACCATTTTTCTCTATCGGTTTTGGATTTATCTTTCGGCTTATTGCCTTGCCGAAAATCAGTTAACTGTGTAAGTAATCCGCTTTCAAGTTCAATTGAAAAAAGATTACTGTTTCTAACAAACAAAATTTTCTTTTCATCATGCGAAAAAGAAGGAAATGACTCACGTTCTGTTGTATTTGTGATTTGTTGAATATTCATTGAAGGAATATCTAATAGAAAAATATCACTCTCTTTCAAGTAAACTTTTTTAGTTCTGTCTTTATTATACTCACCTTTTTTCGGTATTAAATTTTTTCGCTCTTCTAATGTTAATTTTCTTAAACCGTTTCCGTCTCGGTTAACAACATAAGTTGATTCAGCTTCGGCATCACCGGGATTCCATTTGAAATAAACTTGTTTCCCGTCTTCGGACCACCAAATAGTACTTGATATTTCACCGGTCCATTTTGGGTCTTGCATGATTTGTTCAATAGTTAGTTTTGGTTTTGTTTGTTCCGAAATATCTTGTGATAGCAAATAGATTGGAGCAATAACATATACTAACACAAGAAATAGTTTTACAGATTTGAACATCAATTCCCCCATTGTTATTCTTTATTTTGTAATACTATAATTGTTACTTCCGGTGTGGAGTTGTAGCGTATCGGTGCTACGGACATACCAAGTCCGCGGTTGACAATAATTTTCATATCGTTCATATAAAAATCACCTTTGACATATTTGGTTTCCATTAAAGTTGGAGTTAGTTCAAGGAATGGAAATAAAATTGTTAACTGTCCACCGTGTGTATGCCCGGCTAAAAAAAGATCATATCCTAACTGATCTGCAAAACTTATAAGCGATTCATTAGGTTGATGTGTAAGAAATATACTTATATCATATTTGTAATTTCCCTTAGCAAGCAGTTCGAGTTCAGCGGGATCAACCCTTCTGGAATAAGTAAAAGTGGCAAAAGCAATTTTAATTGTGGATGAATCTACCTGGATAATTCGATTTTCATTATCAACCATTTCAACACCTGAACTCGCAAGAGCAGTTGAGATCTCTCTTAAGCTGCGAGCATGATCATCTCGATACGCCCAATTATCGTGATCTCCAACACAAGTGTAAATTCCAAATTCGGCGGTTAAATTTTTAAAAACATCTGCACCTTGTTGAATATATCGCGGTGT
>DSBF01000071.1 GCA_011049495.1 Ignavibacteria bacterium | reverse complement strand
GCTTTTACCTAATCTACGCGAAGGTACAGACCCGTATATATGATTTGAACTTTTATTCATCTTTTTTAATTACTGATTTTAAAGTGCCCGTTTTTAAAGTAAATAACTTATAATCCTGTGTATTTCGACTAAGTTCTTCTTCAATCCATTTTATACTGTTTTTAAGCTTGGTAATTGCTTCCTGTGGTATTTCATCGTCAATAATAGCAGGGATGAAAAAATGGTTAACCAGTTGAATATTTTTGCCAAATTGTTTTGAAACCAATACCTGTACATGATTTTCCTGTAACAATTGGATAATAGCCCCGCCTTTTTTCCTTGAACCATGCTCCTTTTCTTCGTCAAAGTTCTTAAAGCTGTTTACAAGTTCAGTACACATAAAAAAATCCTGCCCGTTCCATTCGTATATCAGGTATTTGTCGGCATCGCCAAAATGTTTGGCTTCAAAGAGGCCCGACTCACTTACTGCCAAAGCAAATTTTATATTCATTGTTTTTCAGCTTTTATTACAACAAAACTACCCTGACCATGCGAATAAACCGGATGTTGAATTTGTTCAACAGCATTAAGTTCCCCAAATATGGTTTGTACTATTTTAAGAATTTTAAAATCACTCTCCCACAATAAATCATATATGTCAAGAGTAGAATAGAATGTAGCTTCTTTGTAAAAAACACTTTCATTTTTATGTTTTAAATATTGTTTTCCCACTGGGCTGTTCTTGTCAACAAATGCAATAATAAATTTTCCTTTGTCTTTCAGTATCCGGTAAACTTCACTAATTGATTTGTGTGCATCATTAACAAAACAAATGGTTGTTACCATAAGAGCAAAATCAAAACTACCAGTAGGATATGGTAAATTTTCCGCTGTTCCATGCAGTGCTTTTATACCACGCTCAATGGCTTTCTCCCTCATAGCATCCGAAGGGTCACATCCTTCTATAATACCTAAAGGTTGAGCAAAAATACCACTGCCCACACCTATCTCAACACCTTTGCCCTCCGATGGCAATAGCTGTTGAATAGCTTTTAGTTCTGATTGAAAAACGTAATTGTTATCATCGAACCATTTTTCATATTGGTCAATATGTTTATCGAAAACCGAGTGTTTTGTCATAATAATTATTTATAAACCTTTCCATGCTTCACCTTCCAATTGCAAAAACCTTTCCCTCTCTTCCTGGTTCATAACACGGGTAGTATAATTAAAAACTAAGTTCATCCCTTTGGCTTTTATTGCCACCGATGAAATAAGCTGCTCCGCTATGGGTATATTCGGAAATGGAAATGCAAATACAGCCTTTAATGTATTGTTTTCCAAACGGATATCTGTCAATATACCCAGTTTAATAAGTGAGTAGTCAATTGCCGGATGCTTTATTTCTTCCAATTTTTGCAAAACATATTCTGTTTCCATAGTTCCAAATTTTAAGATATAGCACTTGTAGGACAAGCATTCTGGCATGCATAGCAACCTCTGCATTTATCTACAATTATTTTCGCAATGCCATTTTCCATAACAATAGCATCTACGGGGCAAATTTCCATGCACGCCCCACAACCCGTACAAATTTCAGGGTCAACTTTTGGATATTCCATAATTTTATGCGTTTGATGTTGTGATTGATGTGAATTATCTTCTAAATGATTTTCCCGTTCCAAAGAGACCTTACATACAGGGCATTCCATTTCTCTGCAAGGCATACCCGGTTGGTGTTTTATTTTATAATCACACTGAGGGCAACAGCAATAACCGCTAAAGCTCCCCCGATAATATCCTGTCTTGTGTTTCATGAATTTTTTATTAAATAAATAATCGCTACACCTGTTAAAATGAGGAATAACTGGATAAGCGATTTTTTAATACCAATTGTTTTGTGCATTTGTGGCACTAAATCGGCCAAAGCAATGTAAATAAAACTTGATGCTGAAAATGCCAGAATGTATGGAACCATATTGCGGGCTACATTAAGCACAAAAAAAGTTAGCAATCCACCCAGCAAGGCTGTTGCCCCCGAAAGCATATTAAAATAAATAGCCCTTTTACGGGTAAACCCGTTTTTAAGCAATACCCCAAAATCAGCAATTTCCTGTGGTATTTCGTGGGCAAACACCGATATACTCACAGCTATCCCAAATTCAACTGAGGTATAAAAAGCTGAAACAATGATTACCCCATCAATAAAATTATGAAATGCATCGCCAATTAAAATCAGTTGTGCAGAGGCGTTTTGGTGCCTTATACAATCCTTATTATGGCATGCCCTCCATAAAATAAACTTTTCGAGAATAAAAAACAGCAAGATACCCATGAGTACTAATTTAAAAACCATAGTACTATCAAGCATCGAAACAGCTTTGGGCAACATCCCCAAAAACGCGGCCCCGAGTAGCGTCCCCCCTGCCAACGATACCAGCAATTCCGACAATTTCGATAGCCGGTAATCAGGCAACAATAAAAGCAACGAAGCAATACCAACGCTACCAATGCTACCTATGAAGAGGGCTAATATGATATAAAATAATTCCATCTGAAATTTAATTTTGCAATTGCTCCAATATATTTTCTGCTGCTGCCACAAAAATATTTCCGGCAGGATAAAACGATTGATAAGGCTGTGCCGAATAACTCATTTCAATAAAATCAGTAACGAGTGCCTGTTTTTGAATGGCAAACGAAATTAAATCGACTACGGAAGTTACTGGCTCGCCACTAAGAACTTGTCCCCCGAGTATTTTAAGAGTTTTTTTATCGGCAATTAATTTCAGACGAAGGTCTTTTTTACCCGGCATATTGGGGAACCGGATAGTCAACTGGCTATATCCTTTAACT
>DSBF01000465.1 GCA_011049495.1 Ignavibacteria bacterium | reverse complement strand
CTCTTTAAATGCTAATGTCAATATTCAATCGTTCTCTTGTTTTTATTATTTCAAGGGATCAACAATCCAAATGTGGAATGAAATTGAGCGTCTAATTGCTTATCTTGAATATAAATAAAAATTGAGGATATAATAAAATGAATACACACCAATTAAACGAAAAATTTGATTCTTTACCATATTATTTAAAAAGAGAAGTTCTAGATTATATAGAATTTTTAACGAGACGTCATAAAATACGAAATAAAAAAGAACCTTTTTCCTTTAACTGGGAAGGTGGATTAAAAGATATAAAAGAGCAATTCAGTTCGGTAGATCTTCAACATAAGGTGCGGGATTACAGATGAGTTATCTTCTCGATACCAATATTTTTCTTGAAATTTTATTGGATTCCGCCTAGACGGCGGACAGGCAAGACAAGAAAGAAGTTTGTAAAAATTTTCTTGAGACTCATTCCGGCGAGATCTTTATTTCAGATTTTTCATTGCATTCAATCGGCATAATTTTATATCGGAATAACAAATCTGATATATTTAATCAATTTTTGGAAGATACTCTGGATAAAATAGAAATAATAACTTTATCAAAGGAAAAATATAGAGAAATAATTGATGTGTATAATCAATATAAACTGGACTTTGATGATTCATATCAGTTTTTATTGGCGCAAGAAAATCAAATGACAATAGTTACTCAAGATGCAGATTTTAAAATTGTTGATAAGATAATTAGTATACAGTTTTTATGAATTCCTAATGATTGATGAATTTTTGGAATGAAGAATCTTTATATTCAACAATAATCATTCGTAAATCATCATTCAACAATCAACAATAATCATTCGAAAATCGCCATAAATCAATAATCATTCAACACGATATCCCGACTCGGCGCTGGTTTAATCAGGAATCTTAATAAGTAAATTAGCAATTAGACAATTATTTTTGACGTCTCACGTTTCACGTCTCCCTTTTGCATTTGAACTTTGTCCTTTATACTTTGTCCTTTATACTTTGTCCTTTAACCTTGCTTTCACCCTGTGATCACCACCTCCTTTGTTGATGTAAAATTGTTTATTTTAGTATTACAAATTTTCAAAATAACTCCGGCTCTAAATGCAAATCCAACGTAATTCACTCTATATCGTGCGAGTTTTTTCCGATATCATTAATATCGTCTTTGCATTTTTAATCGCAGATTATTTTAGTCCGCCGATTTATTCAATAACACTCAGCTCCGATGGACTCCTACTCTTATCCGGTTTAATTGTTATTTGGTTTCTTGTAGCAAAAAGTCTGGGTGTTTATGATGAATTCCGTTCACGCGATTTTACAGTAGAAGTTATTAATGTTATCCGTTCTTTATTAACACTTTCTATACTCGCAATTGTTTTAATATTTTTTATAAAAGATATTTATCTGTCGAGAACCTTTATTGTTATTTTTCTTTCCGCATCTTTCTTTTTAATCATAGCCGAGAAATATACCCTTCGTCACCTCATAATTTACATGCGAAAGAAAGGACGTAACATTCGTAATATTATTATTGTCGGTGCAGGTGAAGTAGGCAAAAATTTTAACGATACTATAAAAGCTAATCCCCATTTTGGTTATAAATTAATCGGCTTCCTCGACGATGCCGGTAACTGTGGTATGAACGGCGAATACCTTGGCAAAATCGATGACTTAGAAAAAGTTTTGGAATCTAATAGAATTGATAATGTTATTGTCGCATTACCTAATTATGCGGCTGAACGTTTGGAACATGTTGTTAAGACTTGTGAAAACTATACAACTCGTGTAAAAATTATTCCGGATTATTTCCGCTTTATCTCTGACAAGTATCAAGTTGAAATGTTCGGTCCTTTCCCGGTCGTTTCAGTTCGTAATGATCGCTTAAATGAATTTCAATGGCGTTTAATTAAAAGAGCTTTTGATATTACTTTTACTCTTTTACTTTTTACTTTTGTATTCACCTGGTTGTGGCCGATAATTATGCTCGCTATTAAAATTTCTTCGCCCGGACCAATATTCTTTAAACAAACTAGATGGGGAAGAGATAATAAGAGATTTGAAGCGTACAAATTCCGTTCTATGATTTCCGAAAGTAAAGATGTTGATGAAAATGGCAAGTTTAATCAAGCAACCAAAGACGATCCGCGCATAACTAAATTCGGTAAGTTTATTAGAAAAACTAACCTTGATGAACTACCTCAGTTTATTAATGTCTTACTCGGTCAGATGTCTCTCGTTGGTCCTCGTCCGCATCCTACTCCATTAAATGTGGAATCCAAAGATAAATTTAGAAGATACCTTCTACGCCACCTGGCAAAACCCGGTATAACCGGTTGGGCGCAAGTTAATGGCTTCCGTGGTGAAACTACATCCGATCCTAAAAAGATGGTAGAACGCGTTAAACATGATATCTGGTACATAGAAAACTGGTCATTCTGGCTCGACATCCGCATCATCCTCCTAACTGTAATCTTAATGATCAAAGGCGACAAAAACGCTTATTAAACCAGTATCTAGTAAACAGCAAGTAGTAAGAAGTATGGAAAAGAAAAAGTACAGGGGTTTTCGAGATTTAATTGTTTACCAATTGTCTTATAAGCTGGCGGTTGAAATATTTGAAGAAACAAAATCTTTTCCAAAGGAAGAAAAATATGCTTTAACAGATCAAATTAGACGGTCATCAAGATCAGTCCCAGCTAACATCTCAGAAGCATGGTTTCGTAGAAGATACCCTAAATCTTTTGTTAGTAAATTAATTGATTCTGACGGTGAAGCTTCTGAGACTACTGTTTGGTTAGATTTTTCAAAAGACCACAAATATAT
>DSBF01000292.1 GCA_011049495.1 Ignavibacteria bacterium | reverse complement strand
TTGTAATTCCATCTTTATCTAATTTGATGTTTGATTTAAATACATCACCGTATTGATCTGTTGCAAATACAAATTCTTCAATATGTGGACCTCGTCCGTTCTGCACGAAGTGTGGTTTGAATGTTAGTTTTGATTGTGGCATAGGTTATATCTCTTCATATTTAGTTCAACTTATTTATGTGTCATTCCGAATAAGTCCGCTTTTAGGACTACTAAGGAATCTCAATTCAATATTTACTATCCTTTCGCATAATTTGAGGTGAGATTCCTCGCTTCACTCCGTTTCGCTCGGAATGACAATTATTATAAGACCAAAGCGAACAGCAATAAACTACAAGCTCTTCCAATACTTCTGCATATTTTTCAATCTATCATAAATCGGTCTGGCAGGACCTTTGGGTGAACTAAGAAACCCACCATTATCTATAAATGAATAAGGATCAACAAAATCATACCAGTTAATTGCTTCGACCCAATCTTTAGCATAAAAAATTGTATATATCTGTTCCATCCAATCTGCTTGAAGTTCATCATCCCAATGACGATGCCAAGGATAAGGCAGCTCAGGCAAACCAACTTCACCGGACATAATCAATTCTTTTGTTGGTCCTGCTGTTGTTCCAATTTCTGTAATCTGAACAGGTCTTCCATACTTTTTCAATCTTTCAGTCATTCTAATGTTATCCGCTAAATCGCGATTAGTATATTGGAAATACAATTGCTGTCCTGTTATATCAAAATCAACTCCGGCTTCATGACACATTTTTATAAATCTATGCGGAGTAATAATATCATACTTTTCCGGTACGGTACTCCAATCCATTAACTGAACATAATCAGCTTGAATACAACAGTTATTAATTAATCGATGCACATTTGGATTCGTATCTTTAGCAACATCAGCAATCAACTTTGCGATTTCCACCATTTGATCCGGAGTTAATTTTAACGGATTGCCCGGATCGTGCGCTTCATTAATGATTTCCCAAGCATACATTTCATCGCCGTAATGACTGACTACTTCGCGTGTGTGTCTTTCCAAATATTTCAATAGCTCGGGATAACTTTTCTTCATTATCCAATCTGGCATACAACAATCTGCCGACCAAAATATTGGTCTTCCCTCAACTGTAACGCCACGTTTTCTTAATTCACGAACCTGTTCATCTCTATCGAGATATGTGTATTTCCCTTCTTCTTTTTCAAATCTTGGTAGATAATGAGTTACTGCTGCATAATTAAAAATATCGCTGAACATATCGAGGAAATAATCTTTATCCATATAAGGATAACCTTTGGTATCACAGCCGATAAAGAAATCAGGACGATGCCCACGGAGGACAATATCTTTCCTCGCCTTATCAAGCTCCAACATTTCTCCGCCCCACATTGAGTAGTAAAGTGATTTTTGTGAAAGCTGTGCTCTTTTCCATTCATCCGCGCTAACTCGTTGTGCATCGTGAAAATATTCTTCGCTTAAATCGAGATATGCTTTTACATCTTTTTCGGGGAAGTATCCTTCTTTTACGAATTGATTGTAACGTTCACGGTTTTTAACAAGACGAGATTTTGCCAATTCGAAATTCAAATTGTACTGCTTCTCATTTCCGATTGAAGGAAGTTCATAAAACTCCCCGCCATTGTCGGCAGTCATATAAATGAAGCCGAAACCTTCAACATTCCATCTTACATTTATTCCTATTTTATCTCGACCTTCGGAGTTTGAGATTTTCACTCCATCCGGATAAGCAAATATATTTGAATAGAATGCATCCCAATTCTCATCACTCGCAAATGCCCATTGAGGAAATGCCCAATCTTTTTCTCCTAAAGAATCCAGCGATTTTACCATTCCGTAATGTGGACCGCTTCCGTTCTGAACTATATATGGTTTGAAAACAAGAGTTCCCTGTTCTGTTGGTTTTGGAACACGTGGTTTTGTCAAAATTGTCGGGGCACCAAAAATTGAATTTGCTGCAACTAAACCTCCGACTCCGGCTAACGTAGAATTTCTAATAAAGTCTCTTCGCCTCATTTTTATCCTTGTTTAGTTCCGAGTGATTTCCATTTGTTTTGTAAATCTATTATTCGATTATAAGATTCTTTCTTATCTCCATTTGTTGATGCGAGCAATCCACCTTCTTTTATCCATGAATATGGTTCAACAAAGTCATACCAATTCACTGCTTCAATCCATGGTTTGCTGTATGCTAAAGTATAAAGACCTTCAAGCCATTCAGCTTGTAAATCTTGATCCCAATGACGATGCCAAATGTAAGGTTCATCCGATAATCCAAGTCTGCCGTCATTAATTGAAGCTTTAGTTGGACCTGATGATGCACCAACTTCAGTTAATTGAACAGGTCTACCAAATTGTTCATGTCGTTCAATTAAAATAATTGTGTCTTGCAGATCACGATATGGGAAATACATTTGCTGACCAGTTATAGTAAAATCAACACCGGCATCAACTAAGTCTTGCATAAATTTGACCGGAGTACGTTGCGGATATTTTGCATCGAGTTCGCCCCATTTTTTGAGTTGAACATATTCTGCAAAAGGACAGCAGTTATTAATTAATCGATGAACATTAGGTGCAGTATCTTTGGCAACATCGCAGGCTAATTTTGTTACTTCGACAATTTGTTCCGGAGTTAATTGTAATTCATTCGCCCAATCATGTGCTTCATTAACAACTTCCCAAGCGTACATTTCGTCACCGTAATGTCCAACAACTTCTTTCGTGTGGGATTCAACATATTTCAATAATTGCGGATATGATTTATTCCTCAACCAATCGGGTGTAACCGTATTGTAAAACCAGAACAGTGGTCTAC
>DSBF01000576.1 GCA_011049495.1 Ignavibacteria bacterium | reverse complement strand
TCGAAACAAAATTAGAAGATATATTTAGAGAACTAACAACAGATTAATTATGAAACCAGTTTGGATAATTGCTAAAAGAGAACTTCGCGCATTTTTTGATTCGCTTATTGCTTATATAATGATAACGGTCTTTTTAGGGCTAAGCGGATTTTTTACATGGTTGTATGGTTCGGATATATTTTTACTAGGACAGGCAACTTTACAACCATTCTTTTCAGTTGCTTATTGGACGTTATTCTTTTTCATCCCGGCATTAACAATGAAAATGTTAGCCGAAGAAAAACGAAGCGGTACTTTAGAACTTCTTTTAACAAAGCCTGTATCCGATTGGCAGGTTCTTCTCGGTAAATTTACCGCATCATTATTACTAATAGTGATTGCACTCGCATTGACAATCCCATATTACATAACAGTTTCGTTAATCGGTCCGGTTGATCACGGCGCGGTTTGGTGCGGTTATCTCGGAATGATTTTAATGAGCATGTCTTATATCGGAATCGGATTGTTTGCAAGCAGCATTACAAATAATCAAATAGTTGCTTTTTTAACCGCACTTTTTATTGGGTTGTTCTTCCTAATTATATTTAATGTACTTGCGAATAATTTTACCGGAAGTCTTGCACAGTTATTCCATTTCTTAAGTATATCAACTCATTACGATTCGATCTCACGCGGGGTTGTTGATACTAAAGATGTTATCTATTTCGTTTCGATTGCGTTTATTGGATTAACTTTAGCAGAATCCGTTTTATCAAAAAGAAATATTGTTGAGAATTAAGAATTATGCTGACTAAAAGAAAAATTCAAATATCACTTGCTTTCATTATCGGGATTGTTGTTTTAGTAAACTTTATCTCCGATAGATTTTTCATTCGTTTAGATTTCACAGCTGATCAACGATACAGTTTGAGCGATGCAACAAAGAATATTTTGGAAGACTTATATAATCCCGTTACAGTAACTGCATACTTTTCCGAAAATCTTCCGCCCGATATTGCGAAAGTACGGAGAGACTTTAGGGATTTATTGGTTGAATATTCAACCCGTTCCGGCGGCAATTTAGTTTATGAATTTGTAAACCCGGGAGATGATCAGCAGAAACTGATGGAAGCTCAGCAAAACGGTATTTCTCCGTTGATGATTAATGTTAGAGAAAAAGACCAGATGAAACAGCAGCGTGCTTTTCTTGGTGCCGTTATTCAAATGGGAGATAGAAAAGAAGCGATACCTTTTGTAAGACCCGGCGCAGCGATGGAGTATGAGCTTTCATCGGCAATTAAAAAATTATCTGTAGTTAATAAACCTAAAATTGCCCTGCTTCAAGGTTATGATGAGCCTACATTAAATGAAATTGTACAAGCGCATAATAAGCTTCAGGTTATGTATGAGGTTGAGCAATATACAATTACAGATACAACTGTTATCCCAAGTAGTTATGAAGCATTGATGATTGTCGCTCCTAAGGATTCAATTCCACAGAACCATTTGAACCAGCTCGATAATTATTTAGATAACGGAGGCAAATTACTTCTCGCGATAAATAGAGTTGACGGCGATCTGCAAAATGTACGAGGAGTTGAAATCAATACCGGGTTGGAAAGTTGGTTAAGCCAAAAGGGCATCACAATTGAAAACAAATTCTTGATTGATATTAATTGCAGCAACATAATGGTGCAGCAGCAGCAAGCCGGATTTATTATGAATACCCCGGTTCGGTTTCCTTATTTACCGCTTATATCTAATTTTACCGATCACCCGATAACAGAAGGTTTGGAGCAAGTACTATTTCCTTTCGCAAGCCCGTTGTCATTTAATCCGCAGGATACTTCCATACATATTACACCTTTAGCATTTTCATCCAATAAGTCGGGCACGCAAGGTTCAACAGTATTTTTTGATGTAATGAAACAATGGACTCAAAGTGATTTTAATCTTTCTAATTTACCAGTTGCTGCAGCTCTAGAAAAAGGCGATATGAGAATTGTCGTTTTCGGCGACGGAGATTTTATTATTAACGGCAGCGGTCAAAATCAACAGCAATTGAATGAAGACAATGTAAATATTTTTGTAAATGCAATTGATTGGCTTGCCGATGATACCGGGTTGATTCAACTTAGAACTAAGGGTGTTACAGGCAGACCGATTGATCAAAGCATTGAAGAAGGAACAAAAACTTTATTGAAATATATAAACTTCTTGCTACCAATAATTGCCATTATTGCATACGGTGTATTCCGTTTCCAATTAAAGCGTAAATTGAAAAATAAATTAATGAATGTTGATTATGCTTAAAGATACTTCAAACAAAAAATTAGGAATTGTTTTTGGAATACTTTTAATAATTGCATTAGTAATTTTTATTTCCGATCCCGGTTCAAACGAAAGAACATTTAGATCCGAGCTTGTGAAAATTGATACAACTTCGGTTACGCAAATTGTGATTTACGCAAAGAATAACGAAGGCACACCGGTAAAATTATTTAAAGAAGACAATTCATGGAAAGTGCAGCTTGAAAACGAAAAAAATGCTTCAGTGCCAAAGAACAAAATCGATAATTTGTTTTCACAATTATTACAGATTAAACCGGAACGCTTAGCGGGAAGAGGCGAGGCAAGTTATAATGATTTTGAAGTTGATAATTCTGCTACAAGAATTGAAGTTTATGAAGGTTCCAAGAAAACTCTCGATTTGTTAATCGGTAAATTTACATTCCAGCAGCCGAGAACTATGAAATCTTTTGTTAGATTAGCTGAAGATACCGATGTTTATGAAGTTGATGGATTTTTAAGCATGACATTTAATCAAGATGCAAATTCTTTTAGAGATCAAACCGTTATT
>DSBF01000354.1 GCA_011049495.1 Ignavibacteria bacterium | reverse complement strand
GGGCATGATGGTGTATCTTTAAATATTGAAGACCATAACGTAAGATTCCGTGTAAATTCATCTGTATGGAACTCTGAGGATGGAGTTTCAATTTCAGAGTTTATTGATAAATATTTTAATGGATAAAAAGTACGAAAGCCCAACATCGTGTATAAGTAATGGCGGGGGGTGTAGGGCATTGCCGTCAACTTAATTTTATAAATACCTCATATTCAATTGGTTGTATTTTTTTGATATAAAGGGAACTTGCGTTCCCCTGTTGTTGTCTGAAACGCCCTCATACCTTTTTTTTAAAAGCCAACACATGTTGGCTTGACGTTCTTAATGATTGCAATATACTTATTATCATTGATATAAACAAAATATTTATTATATTATTTCTACATTTCGCCAATTAATTCTGTCCTTTCTATCTTCATGTTTTAAAAGGGTTGTGGATATATCATTAAGCTTCTCCATAAATTCTTTCAACCTATGGGTTTGTCCCCGTATTATAGAAATTGTGAAGTGACGGAATTGGCCAAGCGCTTTATAAACTTTTAATATACTGACACGCCCGGTTCTGTTTAATGACATATTTGTGTCAATTACCTGCAAAACCTTCCAGTGCAATATAACCCAAACCAGTTTTGCGTATAGCAGGAATTCAAACCTGTTAATATCCATTTTTTTTACTTTATGCAACTGGCTGTTTTGTTTCCATGCTTTAAAAACAATTTCGATTTGCCACCGGATGCCATATATCCTGCGCACTTCGCTGGCGGATAACATCCTGGGCGGACAATTGGTTAAAAACAGGTTGAGGCCTGCCCTGGCCAACGCTTCTTTTGATGATTTGCGCCCTTTCTTTTTGTTAATTACTTCCCTTTTTCGTATCCTTTCTCCCTTGATGTGGTCGAGAATGATTTCAATCACCAAACGGCAAGTGTACCCTTTTTGGGAAAGGCGGACTTCTTTTTCTATAACAGGTATTCCATTTTGGCGCATCTCCTTTTCTATTTTTACAAAATCTAGATTTTGGCCGGTTACAGCATCCTGTACGCTTGTTGTATGGTTTAGCCTGCATAAATACCAGGCGTTTCGTTTTTCAATATCTCGTTGTATACCCACAGAAATATATCCCAAATCCCTTATTATTAAATCGTCTGCCTGTATGTTGTCCAGTGTATCTTTCGCATTTTTATGATCCTGGTCGTTGAATGCAGAGACACCTAACTCCAACACATCAAGATTCTTTAAATCGTATTCAAACTGGATTCTCACAGCCGAACTTGAACCTGAACCGCCACTGCCAGGATAGAAATCTTTCATGTTCTCAGGTAATTGAAAACAAGTTGAGTCTTTAATTTTTATCCGGTTAAAGCAAGAATGAGTAAAAACTTCGCTATCTTCTGAAAGGTTACTCCTTAAAAGCTGAGACAGTAAAATTTTTACAAAATTTGTCGCCTGCTTTGTAAAACGTTTGGCTATTGCCTGTTTTGTAAGAGTAATCCCATGGTGCAACTTGTGGTACACGGCCATATCGTTCAAACTAACCTTCGAATGGTCGGGATTACAAAACAGCACCGATTCTAATAACGATGCTGGCGAAATTTTACGTGCCCTTAAAATAAATTTACTCTCTTTGGCCAATTGCGTGATGTTGTCCGGGGAGAAAAGTTTTTTAACTTCATGCTCAAATTTATTAAATATCCTTATACCTCAGACAGGATTCATTGACGTTTTTGAATCCTGTCTATTTTTCTGGTTATAAGGCTTTTTTTTCTTAAGTTGACGGCAATGGGGGGTAGGGTATTCAAGCGTTCTACCTCGCATCAAGTTCATTGCATCTTGATAGGAAAGTGCCACGTATCCCGCCACTACTCATACACGTAACCGTTGTGCTTCATGCTTAGGAACCGCAGTACTCAAGGAATTTGACAATAAAAATGGGTATATTTGGACTTAAATAGTCGGATAAAATGAGAATAACTGAAAGAAAATATTTAGATACCTATAAAAGGGTAATCGGAATCGAAATTCCAAAGTTGATTAAAGATTTTGACTTTTCGGAGAATCGTGGAGAATTTGAATATTTGACTAAGTCTTCTGCTGTTTATTCTTCAAATATTGAAGGAAACAGTATTGATTTGAATTCTTACATGAATTATGAAATGAATAAGGAAAAATTCAAAATAGGAAAAGAAATCGAAGAAATTGAGGCCTTAATCGAGGCTTATGAATTCGCACAAAACAATAAGCTGAATGAGAAAAACTTGTTGAATTGTCATAAAATATTTTCAGACACACTACTGATTAGAAGTAAAAGGGGTAAATACCGAATTGAACAGGTCGGAGTTTTTGGAAAATCAGGATTAGCATATATGGCAGTTGAGCCTGAATTTGTTGAGAAAGAAATGAAAGTATTTTTTCAGGATTTAAATGAGTTAATTAAAACTGAACTTAGTGAAATTGAGGTCTTTTATTTTGCATCCTTAATACATTTGCGTTTTGCACATATCCATCCATTTAGAGATGGAAATGGTAGAGCTGCCAGACTTATAGAAAAATGGTTTATTACAGAGAAATTAAGCCATGAATTTTGGGAAATACCGTCAGAAGAATATTACAAAAACAACCAAGCTAGATATTATGAGACAATTAATCTTGGTGTTAATTTTTATGAATTAAATTATGATAGGTGCATTGGATTTTTGGAAATGTTACCGAATTGTCTGAAATAAAGCACGAACGAACAACAAGGGGTTAGCCAATGTGGGTTGACGTTGGAACTTCGGAGCGGTTTCGCCCGCTCGGGCGTTTTCGTCGGGGGACGAAAATGTAACACGCTCTCCCACACT
>DSBF01000227.1 GCA_011049495.1 Ignavibacteria bacterium | reverse complement strand
CTGACAACAGACGCTAAGCACACAAGAGTATTGCCTTTGAGCATGTAGATGAAATTTTTACTTTCTTAGCGTTTTAATGCAATTTGAATTACTAACTTATTTGGAAAATATAAACAGATGAAAAATCCAAAGATTTTTTTGAGTTGGAATTGGTTGAAAATCCGAATTCGGGCAAAGCTTGTTTAGGTCTGGCAGAAACTTTCTATAAAGCAAAATTATTTGAAGAAGCCAAAACTATGTATGAATGGGCAATTAAGAACGGCGAAAATAAAAATGAAGTTTGGAATAAGCTTAACAGCATTAATCAACAATTAGATTTACAAGAGAATCATAATTCACTTGAGCTTTCAAGAGAAAATGAACTCCCCACTATTCAGCGAGCCGAAGAATTAATTAATAAATCAGATCTAATTAATGCGGAGAAGATCCTCAGACAAATTTTCAACTCTAATCCGAATAATATCGATGCCCTTAATGATTATGCGGTTGTTCACATTATGCAGAATAATTATCAACATGCATTGGAAATAATTAATAAAGTTATCCAAATAGATCCTTCCAACGAAGTTGCTTTAGATAACATAAAATATATAGAACAAGAAGTAAATTCGATAAATTAAATAGTGGTCTGATTAAAGACCACTATTTAACACTTGCCTAATATTAACCACTCCCCCACCTGAAAACTGCTGTTTTCTTTAAAAATATTAACAATCACTCCATTTGGTCAACTGGCATAAGTGTTGATTAACCAAATAAAGAATTTTCTAAATCAACAAAGGAGATACAAATGGAAGTATTGGAAAGCACCGTTACTCAAGCTTACGATCTTTTTACAAAAAAAGATTTTGAAGCCGCTCTTGATGTACTTAATAATTCTGATGAAGATATTAATAATCAGTTAAGTACCATTGAAGAAGATAAACGAGACGAACATCTGGCAAGTATTTACAACCTGAAAGGATTTATTTATCTCGGTTTGGGGGATAATAACTCGGCAAAGGATTCCTTTGAAAGAGGATTACAGTTAAATCCGAATTCTTCTCAAGCTTGTGCTGGATTAGGAGAAGTCTTTTTCTTAAACAACAGAGACGAAGAAGCAAAAATTATGTTGGAATGGGCATTGGATTTAAATTCACAAAACGAATTTGCTAAAAATAGTTTGGTAAAAGTAAATCGTGCGCTTGCACTTCCGGATTACCACAACTCATTAGAAGTTGATTCTATGTCTGAAGATGAGCTTACCATTTTTAATAAATGCATAACCGATGCTTATACACTATTTAAAGAAAAGAAGTTCGACTACTCACTCGAAAAAATTGAAAAGGCACAAGAATTATTATTATCCGGAGTAATGAGCAATTCAACATTATTGAAAATTTCCTCTTTAGAAAACTTTAAGGGATTCAATTACCTTGCATTAGAGAACCACGATACAGCACAAGGATGTTTTGAAAAAGCATTAAATCTTGACCCGCGTTCTTCACAGGCGTGTGCCGGTTTAGGTGAATTATTTTATTTGAAAAGAATGGATAAAGAATCCAAAACTATGTTCCAATTTGCTGTTCAACATGATCCGCATAATGAGTTTGCTGTTAGCGGTCTCAAAAAAGTAAATGAAGCACTTGGTTTAGAAACAACAAACAATACGCTCGAAGAAAAAAAGGCGGTCTAAAGTGTCAAGCATTACACTCAGTATGATTGTAAAAAACGAAGAGAAGCATTTATTCGACTGCCTCAAATCGGTGAAAGATGTTGTTGATGAAATAATAATTGTCGATACCGGGTCAACGGATAAAACTATAGAAATCGCAGAACAATTTGGGACTAAGATTTTCCACTTTAACTGGATAAATGATTTTTCAGCTGCAAGAAACTTTGCCTTAAGCAAATCTACCGGGGACTGGATTCTATACCTTGACGCTGATGAAACATTAGACCCTGGTTCAAAAGAAAAGCTTAAGGATATTTGTAAGTCAAATTTCAATCATGGAGTACGATGTAAAATTTATAATTTAGACGATATAAACAAGAAACCGAAACTACAGAGTTATACCAGGTTGTTTAAGAATTCTCCCGGAATTGAATTTCGCGGGAAAGCACATGAACAGATTGATGCTTCGCTCATCGAAAAAAATTATAAAATTATAGATTCGGATATTCTGATTTATCATTTCGGTTATAACATTCCCAAGAAAGCATTAAAAGAAAAAGCAAAGCGAAATCTCGAACTTTTATTAAATGATTATGAATCGAACCACAGCGGTTATAATGCTTTTCAAATAGCAAACAGTTACAACATCTTGAATGATAAGCAAAAAACGTTCGATTATTTCAAATTGGCGCTTGAGGATAAAAATCTTCCCAATGAGTATCGCTCACTTGCATTAAGCAGTATAGCTGAATATTATTTGCGAATTAACAACATAAATGATGCACTTATTTCAATTGACAAATCTCTGGAAGTTGATCCGTTGAATATTGTCTCAAATCTCACCGCATCGGAAATATATTTCAAAGCAAAGAAAGGAAGTGAAGCTGTTTCATTCTGTATTAATGCATTTGAAGAAAATAAAAAAGGCATAACTAAGAAAAGCAACTCTCGTTTACTTGATATTTTTTATGACGAAGAGATGATACTTTATCACGGGCTTCACATTTCATATCTATCAAATGAACAGACCGGGATTGAGTATTTCTTTAACAAATTAGAAGATTTGAAAACAAGAGATAAATTGCTTTGGCAGAAAGAACTGGATATTATTCAGCATTTAACAAGCAACTCTGTCCTTTCATTTGAACAAATAAATTTTATAACCGATTTAATAAGTGACTATAATATAG
>DSBF01000280.1 GCA_011049495.1 Ignavibacteria bacterium | reverse complement strand
ATTACATCGTCATTTTCAATTGATAATTTTGATGCAGTTGACGGTGAAAGAGCAGCATAATTATCCCAAGCAATTTTTGATACGGGGTGCGGGGTTTCTTGCAGCCATCCGTTATTTGCAAATCTTCCGTCACCAATAAAATAATTTTTTTGAAGATGCAACGTTATTGCATTATTATTCTCGACTTTAATATTATTTAGTGAGTTGCCATTGAAAGATAATGATGAAGAGTTATTTTTCAATTCAAGCACACCATCATGTAAAGCTGTATACCAAAAAGTTTTGAAATCTGTAGGAGTGTCAAACTTTGAATAAATTTTCTCTTTGAAATTGTTCATCAGGTATTTGTGGTAAATATCTTCGGTATATTCATCGATATCATTTATCCATCGCAATAATGCAGCTTCTTTCTGTCTTGAGTCAAATAAAGGAGCAATAACAGGCTGCTGTAAACTATAAACATTATCTCTGGTTTTAAAATCATTCCAACTTTCCAAATCATGATGAATAGGAAGTGTATAATTACTAATAACGGAAGTCTCATTAGCTGTATGGCAGAAAGTAAGACTTAAGTCAACTTTTGATAATGCTTCAGTGTACCCTAACTCCATAGGTAAATGATAAACCGGGTTAGTATCAAAGTGCATTACAACACCAACTTTGCCGGAATTCATTTTAGAAATTAATTCTTTTATCTCGTTAGTCGATGCAATTGGTTTCTGTAAAGTTTTTGCTGAATTACTATAAACCGGAGTATTACCTAAAATTTCATTTAATAAATTAACTGCTAAATGGGTTTCTTTAGATAATGTATCACCGGCATAAACAATTGCCTTTCATTTATTTTGGATTAAATCAAAAACAAGGTTATTAACATATTCTTCATTCAAAGAATGCTTTTCAATAAATTCATGTAAATTATATTTAGAAACAATTGATAATACATTTCCGGAAAGATCTATTTCCGATGCATTTCTCTTTAAAGCTATTTCATTAGATAGCGATAAAACAAATTCTAATTGCAGATTTGGCTTTACTCTCAGTCGATAATCGGCATTCATACCGGTTAAGCTCATCCCGCCTTCAGCAACATAAAGACGATTGAATTCAGCATTTTTCATTACATCGCGTCTGGAAGAATACTTTCTCATATTTTCAACAGTTGAACCTTCTCGACCAAGAAAATCTGATTCGAGTGATAATATCACGTCGGCTTTTTCAAAATCAATTGCCGGGATTGAATTGCTGCCGTAAGATTCTTTCCACGCATCTAATCTATTCTTATTTGTAAATAATCCGTATGAATAAACTTTCGCGGTAGGATAAGCTGCAACAAAATCATTCAATAATTTTGCAGTTGTTGGTGAAGTTATTACCCCGGTTAAAATCGCAATTTCTTTATCGTCGCTTACAGCTTTCTTCAATGAAGCAATTACTTTAGAATCAACTTCGTTCCAATCTGTTTTTGAATTTTCTTTTAACGGATTTTGTAATCTATCCGGATCATATAGATTAAGAATGCTTGCTTGTCCGGTTGTACAAAGTTTTCCCTTATTGATCGGATGATCAGGATTTCCATCTACTTTAACCGGTCTGCCTTCACGTGTCTTAACTAAAATTCCGCAATTCTGTTCGCAAGCTGTACAGGTTGAAGCATAAAAATTCGGTTTTCCGGGGAGAGCTCCTTCGGGTCTTTTTGTATAAGGAATTATCTCGCCTTTATCACGGTAATCGGTACATGAAGTAACTGCAAAAGCCGCAGAAGCTGATAGAAGAGCTAAAAACTTTCTTCTTGAAACAGGACTAATTTCCGAAGGTTCGAATTCATCTGTAACACCTTCTTTAAACTCATTTACCTTGGCAGTAAAAACTTCATCATTATCGTGATATTCTTTTAAGCTTCGCCAAAAATTAGGGTTAGTTACTTTTTTGTTTTCGGACATTCTACCAAACCTTATTTAGTTCTTTTTACTGCAGATGGATGCAGTTTAACTTTTTTATTCAAAATTATTCTTTCGGATTTATCTGCAAATTTTAAAGGTGATTTAGCAAATATTGCTGCTCCCAGCGAAACAATTGCAGTTAATCCGAAAAATTTTCTTCTGTTAATTTTCTTCTTCATAATAAACTCATTATCTATGACAAGCTGCACAATTTTCAGGTCCGACTTTTACTTTTTCCAAATATGGAAGATGCTGTTCCGGGTTACGGTGACATTCAAGACAATTACCCATAGTAAAACCTTTAACTTGCTGAACAACATCCATATTTGCTACATCGCCATGACATGTCGCACAATCAATACCGTTATTTACATGGACACTATGATTGAAATATGCATAGTCCGGTACTTTATGAATTCGTTTCCAGGGCAGAGGTTTTCCGCTTTCGTAATATTCTGTTAATCTTATTATTTCTGGTTGGTTTTTTCTTGCAACCGAATGGCAGTTCATACAGGTACTAACAGACGGAACCAATGCATGCCGACCTTTTTCAACACCGGTATGACAATATTGACAGTCAATTTCCATAAGCCCGGCATGTAATTGATGAGAAAACGCTATTGGCTGTACAGGTGCATAACCAATACCGTCTCGCTCGGCTCGAGAAACATAAAAAGTAATTACGAAAGTTATTGCTATAACAAAAAGCGTTAATGGAAGGCGAATTTTAAGAGTGTAATCAAGTAAAGTTTTTTTCATCTGCAACCTGTAGTTACGAAGCTTCCCTTAAAAAATATTTTAATTAAAATACGGTTGGAGAGACATACTAAAATAATAAAAATCAAATCCTAACATAGAAAATAATTATTATCTATTAATAGAAAAGACAAACAATCTTATTT
>DSBF01000362.1 GCA_011049495.1 Ignavibacteria bacterium | reverse complement strand
GTTATACTTTGTGTATTATCGGGAGTGATTTTATTTGAATCAACATTTATTAAAACCGGGTTCCAAATTTTTTCTTTATTCAAGAAATTACATAAAGAATTGTAAATCATTATAGTGCCATTTACTTTTCCTTCATACGAATAACCGGCGATATGCGGTGTGCCTAAATAAACTTTTTTAAGAAGTTCTTTATTAATAAGCGGTTCATTTTCCCAAACATCCAGCACAACTATTAAATCATTTTTGTTTTGTAATCTTTTAAGCAAAGCGATATTATCAACAACACCGCCGCGGCTTGTATTGATTAATATTGTACCGGGTTTGAGTTCATTAATTCTTTGTTCATCTATTAAATGAAAAGTCTTATCAACACCATCTTTGTTAAGCGGCACATGGAAAGTTATTATATCACTATTCAGCGCTTCATCTAATGAACAAAAATCATATTCGTACCCTTCTCGTTGAAGCGGGGGATCGTTAACATAAGTTTTTAATCCAACAGCCTCTGCAAACTTTGTAATCTTTTTACCGATGTTACCGTAACCAATTACACCGAAAGTTTTATTTGTTAAGTCAAAATTATTTTCATGAGCAATTTTTACAATTGATGTCAGTACATATTCGGCAACTGCAAATGAATTACAACCCGTAGCGCTTGCATATTGAATCTTTTTTGATTCCATGTAGTCTTTATCGAGGTGGTCGGTACCGATTGTGGTTGTTCCGACAAACTTTACGGCAGTATTCTTAAGTAATTCTTCATTAACATTTGTAATTGAACGAACTACAAGAATTTCAACATCTTTCAGCATCTCATTTGTAATTTTTCTCCCGTGAGAGAGTTTAACTTCACCAAACTGTTGAAATGCTTCAGCCCCGAATTCGATGTTTTCATCAACAATAATTTTCATGCACCAAAATAATTAAATGATTTGTAATTTGTATCGGCATTACTATTTAATTATTTTTGAAGCTAATTTTTCAGCATTGGAGTTATGAAATGAAATTCAGTAAAAGAACGAATACTTGCGGTGAACTGCGTGAATCTAACATTGGAGAGAGTGTTGTATTAAACGGGTGGGTAGATACCAGGCGTGATCTTGGCGGAGTTATTTTTATTGATCTTCGCGATCGTTACGGAATTACTCAAATTGTTTTCGAACCTACATATAATAAAGATACGCACGAACTCGCTTCACATTTAAGAAGTGAATATGTTATCTCGGTTGAAGGAAAAGTACGTAAACGTCCGCCCGAAACCGATAACCCGAAATTACCTACCGGGCATATAGATGTAATGGTTGATAAGTTAATAATATTAAACAAAGCAGAAACTCCACCGTTTCAAATTACCGATAATGTTGATGTTCATGAAGATATTCGTTTAAAATATAGATACCTCGATTTACGCCGCGGCAGTATGCAGAAAAATTTATTGCTTCGTCATAATATGTATCAAAGTGTTCGCAAATATTTTGATGAACAAAATTTCGTTGAAGTTGAAACTCCTGTACTTATGAAAAGCACTCCCGAAGGAGCGAGAGATTTTCTTGTTCCGAGTCGAGTTCACAAAGGAAAGTTTTATGCTCTTCCTCAATCGCCTCAAACTTATAAACAATTATTGATGGTGTCGGGATTTGATAGATATTTTCAAATTGTAAAATGTTTTAGAGATGAAGACTTGCGTGCTGATCGTCAGCCAGAATTTACACAGATCGATATTGAAATGTCCTTTGTTGATACCGAAGATGTTTTTGAAATTGTTGAAGGATTGATGAAGAAATTACTGAAAGAAGTAAAAGGCTATGATCTTGAAATTCCTATTCCGCGATTATCATTTAATGTAGCAATGGAAAAATACGGAAGCGACAAACCAGATATTCGATTCGGGTTAGAGATGGTTACTTTAAACGATGTAGTAAAAGATGCTGAATTCAGAGTTTTCAAAGAAGCAGTTGAAAATGACGGTATTGTTACCGGACTTCTTGCAAAAGGATGCGGTGATTATACAAGAAACCAACTTGATGTACTTACTGATTTTGTTAAAAAACTTGGCGCCGGTGGATTAATCTGGATGAGAGTTAAAGAAGACGGGCTCGACGCACCTGTTGCCAAATTTTTTACTGAAGAAGAAAAACAGAATATCATTAATACAATGAATGCCGAAGTTGGTGACTTATTATTTATTCTTGCCGGACCAAGATTAAAAACTTTATCACAGATGGGTTCACTCCGTTTGGAAATGGCAAAACGTTTGGATTTATTTCCAAAAGAAGAAGTATGGAAGCTCTTATGGGTAACAGATTTTCCATTGTTTGAATGGGATGACGAAACTCAACGCTATTATGCAATGCATCATCCTTTTACTTCACCTAATCTTGATGATGTTGATAAACTCGAAAGCAATCCGGGTGAAGTAAGAGCAAGAGCTTACGATTTGGTATTAAACGGAAATGAAATTGCCGGTGGAAGTATTAGAATACATAATGCCGATTTGCAAGCCGCAATGTTTCGTGCATTGGGAATCAGTGATGAAGAAGCAAATCAAAAATTCGGATTTTTAATGGGGGCGTTTAAATACGGTGCACCTCCGCATGGCGGTATCGCTTTTGGTTTTGACAGACTTGTAATGCTGTTGGCAAATGAACATTCTATTCGAGAAGTAATGGCATTCCCTAAAACTGCAAGCGCCACATCTCCGATGGACGATTGTCCGTCACCGGTAAATGAAGCACAATTAAAAGAACTTCATATAAAATTGAGATAAATTTTATGCAAAGTAGCCGCAGACTTCATGTCTGCAGTGATAATTCTTCCAAAAGTAACCGCAGACCTGTCTGCTTCAGGC
>DSBF01000449.1 GCA_011049495.1 Ignavibacteria bacterium | reverse complement strand
CCTGAACACTTTACCAAATATTTCTCATGTGCTGCGGTTAAACATATTTTTACTGTTGCTTCCGGAATTGATTCATTAATAATCGGAGACAGTCAAATTTTAGGTCAACTAAAAGATGCATTCAAAAAATCCGAAGATATGCATTTTTCCGGTTCAATTATCAAACGAGTATTTGATTCTGCAATCCGTGTTGGTAAGCGTGCAATTAAAGAAACATTAATCGGCGAAGGAGCTGTAACCGTAAGTTATGCAGCAGTTCAAGTTGTTGAAAAAGTTTATTCTAATCTCGATAAAAAGAGTGCGCTTGTAATCGGTGCCGGCGAAACAGGCGAGCTTGCTGCTATTCATCTGCATGATAAAGGTATCGGTAAAATTTCAATTGCAAACCGTACTTTGAAAAAAGCGGAACTACTTGCGAACAAAGTTCACGGTGAAATTATTCCATTCACTCAATTAACGGATCATCTTCATAATTTTGATATAATAATCAGTGCTACGAGCTCACCGGATTTGATACTTACTCATGACGATGTTAAGTCAATGATGAAGAAGAGAAAGGGAAATACCTGCGTTATTATGGATATTGCTATACCGAGAGATATTGATAATAAAGTAAGCGAGTTGCCGAATGTATTTTATCACGATATTGATTCGCTTAAAATTATTGTCGATCAAAATATGCGTAAACGTAAATCAGAAATTCCGAAAGTGGAATCTATTATTCTTGAAGAAATGACAAACTTATTCAGTTGGTACAATGCGCTTGATGTTGTTCCGACTATTAAAACCGTACGAGAATTTTTCGAAGAAATTAGAAATGATGAACTGAATAAAATCAAACATAAGATTTCAAAAGAAGATTTTGAAAAGCTGGAAGATATGACACGTAGAATGATGGGAAGAATTCTCCATAATCCAACAATTAAGTTGCGAGAACTTGCTGAATCAGGTACTCATACTCAAGAAGCTGTTATTCACGCTTTAATTCTAAAAGAGTTGTTTAATCTTGAACATGGAAGAAACAATGGTACGCATCTAAATAATGAAATTGACGGGGAAAAGTTTGAAAAAAAATAAATTAATTATCGGTTCACGCGGAAGTGACTTAGCTCTTTGGCAGTCTAATTTTATTAAACGTGAAATTGAAAAGAAGCATAAAAACATCCAAGTAGAAATTACTTTAATAAAAACCAAAGGCGATAAAATTCTTGATGTTGCTCTGTCTAAAATCGGTGATAAAGGATTGTTCACAAAAGAACTCGAAGTTCATTTGCTTCATAAAAGAATTGATATTGCAGTTCATAGTTTGAAAGATTTACAAACCGAAATTCCCGATGGATTAAAATTAGCTGCCGTAACAAAACGACACGGTGTTGAAGATGTTTTAATCGCACGGAAAAAGAAAACAACAATTTTTGATTTACCCGAAGGGGGTACAGTTGCTACGGGCTCTTTGAGAAGAAGATCACAGCTAAAACATCTACGCCCCGATTTAAATATTGTTGAGTTAAGAGGCAATGTACCGACAAGAATTGAAAAGTTTCTTAATTCGGATTGGGATGGAATCATTTTAGCCCGTGCAGGTGTAGAAAGATTAAAGTTATCCAAATATATTTCTTCAATTATTCCTACAGAAATTATGCTTCCTGCTGTAGGGCAAGGTGCTTTGGGAATTGAAATTAATTCGGATAATAAATTTGCTGATGAAATTGTACAGTCCGTTCATCATTTGGAAACTGCGCAAGCAGTATTTGCAGAACGAGCTTTATTAAAACAGCTTGAAGGCGGCTGCCAAGTCCCGATCGGCGCATTAGGTGAAGTTAAATCAAACGGATTATATCTCGATGCTCTAGTTGGATCAGTTGACGGAACATTAACGTTTAGACAGAAACTACGAGGTAAAAAAGACGAGCCGGTTAAACTCGGAAAGAAACTTGCAAATAATTTATTGAAAGCCGGAGCAGGAGAAATACTAAATGAAATTTATAAAACAGCCAGAAATAATAAATGAACAACGGATTAAAAAATAAAACAATAATTTTAACTCGCTCAGGTGAACAAGCTGTTGAACCAAGAAAAAAACTTGAATCACTCGGTGCTAATGTTATTGCTTTCCCTACTATTAAAATTGTGCCGATAAGCGTATTTAATCATTTCGATACTTATGCAGAAAAATTGAAAGAGTTTAATTACATCGTATTTACTTCTGAGAATGCAGTTGAATATTCCATCAAAAGATTGCGCGAAACAAAAAGAGAAATTCCGGAAAAATTACAAGTTGTTTGTGTTGGTAGAAAAACTGCAGATAAATGTGAAGAGTACGGAATCAAAGTGGACATAGTCCCCGATGATTATTCAGCCGAAGGATTGTTAAAATATTTTTCCGCTAAAGAAATTGTTGAAAAGAAATTTTTTATACCTTCTTCTGCAATTGCCAGAACTGAATTGAAAATGGGACTGCTTGAACAAAAAGCCGATGTTGTCCAAATCCCGATTTATGATGCAGCTATGCCCGACGAAGAAGAAATTCAAAAAGGTAAAAAACAACTTGAAGGAAAAAAGATAGACTTAATAATATTCACAAGTCCGTCAACATTTAGGAATTTCTTGAAAATTATGCAAATAGATAAACCGGGCAAATATTTTAAAGATATAAAAATTGCTGCGATCGGACCGACAACGGCTGCGGTAATCGAACGAGCAGGATTAAAAATCGACATCTCCCCTTCTACTTTCACAATGGATGATTTGATCGATACTATTATAAAATTTTATTCTAAAGACTAATTTACTTTTATTCATTACTGCGGAGGATTTTTGACCAATCTTCAAAATGATTTATTCTTACGAGCTTG
>DSBF01000282.1 GCA_011049495.1 Ignavibacteria bacterium | reverse complement strand
GCGAAGTAGGGATCATCAATTAATTTGTTGTTTAATAAATCGGTATGAATTGTGCCGGGAACTACGGCATTAAACCATTTACCGGGTTCAATTAAACCGGTAGGAATATTTTCAATCCCTTTTGATTTTTCGGAAAGAGAAAATTTCCAATTTTGGTTAAGATTAATTTTGTTTTTATCCATAATTGATCAATCATCCGACATGAAATTCTTTAGTGCAATTTCATTCTCTTTTATTTTAAGTAAAGTCAGCAAGCCTTCTATTGTAGATTCTGCGCCGGAGTTTTTGTTTACATCATTTTCGGAATTAATGCCGTCGAAAATTCTTCCGTTACCCGGATTATACATGACAGAATTAGCCGGATTTTTTCCAGTCAACCATTTTGCTGCTTGAGCTGCTTTTTCCGCATATTTTTCGTTACCCGTAAGTTTGTGAGCTTCTATGAAAGCATAAACCATCGGTCTAATATTGTAAGCTATTTGAGAATATTTTTCCTCACTGATAAGACTGATTTTCCCATCGATTTTTTCGACTGTGAAATAATTCAAAAAGTTATCCTTGAGCAATTCTTCATAAAATTCATTAAGCTCATAAAGAGCTGAATTCAACAACGATTCATCTTTTAAAACCGGATAACATTTAAGTAATGCATACGATTGCAAATTACCCCAGGAGTGCCATAAATTCTGCCAGCTTAAAAATGCTCCATTATAATTGAACTCAGTGTCTTTCAATTGCATTGCAATTATACCGTCACATAATTTTTCCATATAATTATAAATTGTCGTGTCGTTTGTTTGTTCATAATATTCGAGTAATCCAAGTAATAAGATTGCCGCTTGATCCGATGCATATTTTTGCGGCAACCAAGCGGGAATCTTCAAACCATTCATTTCTTCAAATTCATATTGTGACGGAATAATCTCTTTTAGTGCGGAAATTAATTTCTCAACACTATTCCAAATTCTATCTGCAAATACCGGATCATTTTGCTTATAGTATTTATATGATTCCGTTAAAGACCACAAAGCTCTCCATGACCACCAATTCGGTTCTGCAACACTCGTTTTAAAATCTTGGTTGATCGAATAATCATCCCATATAAAATTGTTGAAGAATCCGTTGTCTGATTGCAAATGCAGAATGAATTCATTCAGCCTTTTATTTTTATTGATGTTCTCTTCATTTTTGGTTAATTGCCAATTATATAAATAATAAACAGCGGCACGTGCAACATCATCGACACATGCGATTCCTTCATCATCATCACCTACAAAAGTATAATCAGGGTAATCACTGTAAATGTGAATAATTGCCATCTCTTTACCTTCAACAACTATTTCTTCATAAAGGTAATCGAGATGAGAGTTATTAACTACAAGAACTTTATTGCCACCACAGCTTATTGGGAGGAAGAAGAGAAGAAATACAAGCAAAAAGTATTTTCTTATATAATATTTCATCTACACACCGAGATTAGATAATTAATTGATGTTTCCGCAACACAAATATTTGTATCAGCACCGCTGTAATAGATTTTTACGCTACCATCATCTTCTACAATCCATCCGTTTGAAAACACAACATTATTCACATCCCCTACTCTTTCGTATTCTGTTTCCGGTGAAAGGATTGGTTCTAAACTTTTTCCGATAACTTTCCATGGTTCATTTAAATCGAGAAGCACTACACCTAATTTATAAAGTGAAGAAATACCAAATCCTCGCACACCGTGATAAAGCATCAGCCAGCCTTTATCAGTTTTAATCGGATTACTTGAAGCACCAATTTTATCTTGTTCCCAAGAACCTTCTTCAGGCTGCATTAATACTTTATATCCTCCCCAGTGAATTAAATCAGGACTGCGGCTAATCCATATATCTCTTCTATTTTCGGCAGACGGTCTGTCAACTTTCCAATAGTAGCCGTTAATCTTTCCCGGGAAGAGTGAGCAATCTTTATTGGATGGTTCTGTGATTGGTCCGTGAATTTTCACTTCTTTGAAATCGGTAGTCTCTGCTAAAATAACTAATGGCATATACTTAGAATATCCTGTATATGTTAAATAATACTTTCCGTTTAATGAAGTAACTCGAAGGTCTTCAATACCCCATTCAACATAATCAAAACAGTCTTTATGATCTTCTGGAGTGAGAAATGGTTTTTCATGAACTTTAAAAGCATAACCATCATTACTCTCTGCGAGTACAAATGAAGATCTACCGTTCGGCATCTCAACACGGCAGACAAGCAAATACTTTCCTTTGTATTTTACAGCACCGGGATTAAAGATACTGTTTACTTTAAATAGCACATTTTCTTTTGTTAAAACGGGATTTGATTTGTAACGAATAATTTTCATAGTTTTTCCATAATTAATATGTTCATAATATTATGAGAATTTGTTAAGTAACTTTTTCACTTCAATTTTTGCAAAGCCGCAAGCTGAGTCGGACATTGCATAAGGAATTACAAGATAATTGTTATGAATAATTGAGCCGCAAGAATAAACAACATTTGGCACATAACCTTCGCGTTCAGTTTCATCCGGCTCCAGCAAAGGTTCATTTAATACACCAATAACTTTATAAGGATTTTCAAGATCGAGTAAAATTGCACTTATAACATACTTGCGAACAGGACCTACTGCATGCGTAAGCAATAGCCAACCCGCATCGGTTTCAATAGGTGAACCGCAATTGCCCAATTGCATTAAATCCCACATTCTTTTCGGTTGTAGAATTAGCTTTGATTTGTTCCACTTATAAATATTATCAGATTCCATCATGTAGAGATTTTCACCATCTTGCCGTGAAGTAATAAAATATTTCCCTTTAATTTTTCTGGGGAAAAGAG
>DSBF01000463.1 GCA_011049495.1 Ignavibacteria bacterium | reverse complement strand
AATTGTGCCGGTAATTCTTCTTGTTTGTTTTCAACACTTACAAGCGTACTGAAATTCCGTTCATATTCTTCGTGAACATACTGAGTAATTTCTCTTGCACGGTCAATTGAGTTAAGATGATCGATTCCTCTTCCTACGACATATGCAACAATAATGTCCATCGGTTCATTTTTAATAAGGTTAAATGGACCGGTATTTGTCATATCTCTTAGGTCCATAGCTATTGCGTATAACCAACCATAATCGGTAACGGGGTCACCGCTGAACCAATACTTGCTATCAACATCTGCACAATTCAGTCCTCCTTTTACAACTCCGATGGCAAGCTCGCATGGATCAATTTTTTCACCAACATCATCAAGTCCGTGCTGATAATTTCTAACTGAAGAGGGACTATATGGGTCTCTTAAATAAGAAGAACTTTTTTGAGGAGCTACGAACGAGGTCATTCCTAAATTCTTATATCCTTGAAAAGAATGCGTACCGATATCCGGACCAAACTTATTATAACCATAATCTATAGAGTTTCCGGTTTTTGCAATCGGACCTTGAACAATTGTCTTAAAGACAGCCGGAGGATTCACTCCAAAGATTTCGTCAGTATCACGATTATAAGTATAACCGGAGTGCAGAGTTGTATCACATCCTGCTTTATCATCAATATGATCTCCGATATCAGTATCGGTGAAAACAGAAAAATAAACATCTGTTAATGAATCCGGTTCAGCAGGGTCTCCTAAACCTTTATATAAAATTGAATACCGTATAAATACAACATCATCTAAAATTGTATTTCTGTAAGAGGCATAAATTGATTGTCTTATTTCTATACCAAGAGGATCAATATCTTTAAATCTTCTTTCGGAGGCAGGTACACCGTCGTTGTAAGATGTATAATAAACTCCGTCGTACAGTAAATCAGGTTTATCTTCATCGGGGTCCCAAATTCCGTTACCGTTTTTATCAACAGGATTATAGATTCCGTCACCATCGCCATCATAAAAATAAGCACCTTGTTCAACGGCTCTGCTCCAGTCTTCCCAAGATTTTCCAAAATGTGGGTCGTCTAACCTAACCGAATAAACCAGGTTATCAGGATCATTTGGATCACTACTAATTAAACCGGCTTGATAATCTAAAGCAAATGAAGTGTGGACAACGCCATTAGCCCACATTGAATCACCGGCAAAACCTGAAAGGAAAAATCCGCCGCTGAATAAGAAGTTGATGCCGTCGTACCTTCCATCAGAGCCGGTTACATCTCGATATGTAATGTTTTTTGAAATGCTTAAATAATTACTATCCGTATCAAAAATATCAATGTGAAGTCTTGATGTAACAGCAGCTAATACTGTAGCCAGTACTCCGCTGTTATTTATAGGAAGTTTGATATTATTGACCGCTACTGTTTGCGCGCGAGAGGGGTCGAATGAAATATTTGAGGGATAGCCGGGAATATTTATACCATATATTCCATCACCGGCGGCACCATCTCCATGATTACCGTCATCAAATAATGTGTATACTTCATCATTAAAAAGTGCGGTAACCGACTCAATGCCGCTTTCATCTAATACAAATATTCTTACATTGAAATCAATATCTAAATCTATCAAATTAGGGATGTCACTCCAATAAATAAGCGGGGGAGCAGGATCATCAGTTGAATTTAGTATTCCTAAATAAGTCTCAGTATTATTTACGTTAACACGATTTGATAAAATCAAAGTATACAATTTGCCTGATGAATAATTTATTTCCGATATTAAATCGTTGCCGATATATTTTGTGTATTTATTTTTATCCGACCAATTATCTCCATTATCATTACTGCTTATGTAACAAACATCAGTTTGATAATCATCTAATTGATTGACAAATATGTGTTCTTCAAAAACAATGAATAAATTTTCTTCATCCGAATGTATTGATGCATTAGAAATTAATTTATCATTCGAGAAAACATCAAACGGAGCACTCCAAGTAACACCTTTATCGGGACTAACAATAAGAGAGATTTTGTTCTCTTCTGCAAAAGCAGCGTAAAGATTGTCGTTATGATGAGACGTAATTATAGGTCTATTACCGCTTAATACTCCAGGGAAACTATTGTTTGTAGACCAAGTTAAAGCACCGTCATCGGTTCTTGTATAAAAAACATTATCTCCGGTGTCCTTCAAAGATGCAAAGTAAGTAGATTCGTCAATGTACGTGAATTCAACTTCTTGTACTCCGGAACCTAAAGAATGAGTAGCTCCTATTCTCTCAAGCGAGTTTGTTGATAAATCGTACTCAAGTATCACTAATTTACTGTTGAATTCTAAATATGCTATAATATATGATGTGCTGCTTATCTGAACAATATCGAAATTTCTCTCACTTAGAGTTCTAAGCGGAAGTCCGGTAATTTCATGATATTCGTTCCATGTTTCGCCGTAATCCGAACTACTTTCAACGTTGATATTCTGTCCGCCGGGTAATCGGTAAAAGTAATAGAGAGTTCCATTACTTTCGAATACAAAAGATTTTTGGAAGTTTGTAAGGTTATTGCTTTCAATTGAGATTCTTTGTAGTTCTTCAAACTGTGCAATACATGTTATTTGAATAATTATTATGGAAAAATAAATTAACTTTTTCATTCACATTCTCATTTATCTTAATAAAATCATCTTCTTAGTTTGTATAAAATTGCCTGAAGTTAGTCTATAGAAATAAACACCGCTTGCAAGCCGTGATGCATCGAATGTTATTTCATAAGTGCCGGGAGCTTTAACTTCATTTACTAATGTTTTTACTTCTCTTCCGAGTATGTCATAAACAATTAGGGATACATTAGTTAACCCCCCTTGCATTCCCCCCTT
>DSBF01000558.1 GCA_011049495.1 Ignavibacteria bacterium | reverse complement strand
GCACAATTAAGACCACGGTTTATTGTTGATAACAAGAATTTTAACAGTAATGTTTCGCCAAATACATATGCCGAAATGCGTTCCCGTTTAGGTGTGCAATTTATTCCTACCGATGATTTGATACTCTTTTTCCAACTACAGGATGCAAGAACTTTTGGTGAAGAACCCGGGACAATATCAAATTTGCAGAATGTAGATATTCACCAAGCGTATTTTCAAGTTAAAAACTTATTTAATTTGCCGCTTAGTTTGAAAGCCGGCAGAATGCAGGCTCCATATGGAACGGAAAGAATTATGGCGCGCAATAATTGGAACAACATCGGAAGGAGTTTTGATGGTGCTGTTTTGCAAATTGATTTTTGTACTCCATGTGAGATGAAATTAGACTTATTTGCTTTTAGAGTCGGAGAAAGCGGGTTCCCCGAAGATTCACTCGACCAAAATGTACTGGGAGCCTTTGGAGAATTTGAGATAATAGAAAAACATAAACTTCAGCCGTTTGTAATTTATTATTCATCTGCTGCTGCGACTTATCCATATAATATGTTTGCTGTGGGTGCTTACTTAAATGGAAAAATAAACGGATTCAATCACACTGCAGAGTTTATTTCACAAATCGGTGACGAAAGAGAAAACGGTCCCAAAAGTTTATCCGCTTACTTTATTGGTTATAATGCAACTTACACTTTTAATAGTATTGTCAAACCGTATTTATCAGCCGGAGTTGAAATTTACAGCGGCGATGATGATTTAACCGACGATAAGCATAAAGAATTTAATAGAT
This sequence comes from Ignavibacteria bacterium, assembly GCA_011049495.1. Taxonomy (GTDB): domain Bacteria; phylum Bacteroidota; class Ignavibacteria; order Ignavibacteriales; family Melioribacteraceae; genus SURF-28. The sequence goes on along the minus strand of DSBF01000558.1, from coordinate 2,079 downwards.
GGTTCGGTGCGGGACATAAATACCTTGGCTACATGGATTATTTCCCGAGAGATACTTTCGGACGAGGACTTGTAGATATGCACATCAAAGCGGGATTAAAGCCCGCTGATAATTTATCATTGAAAACAGCGCTTCACATTTTTAATTCTCACGCAGATTATATTTTAATTGACGGTTCAACTACAAATAGGTTCGGTACCGAAGTCGATGTTGTTGCAAATTATAAATACAATTCTTATTTAACATTTGAAGGCGGAGCTTCTCTATTTATCCCGGGGGAAATATTTAAAGAAAGATTCGGCGAAGATATTTCCACCTGGTTTTATTTGATGGCTATTGTTGATTTATAATATTATTACATGAATTGCATTATCTTTATGTTAATTTTGTATAAACATAATAATAACGTGGGTATAAAATGATTAAGCAGATTTCAGCTATAACATTACTTCTTTTAGTTATAGGTTGTTCTTCATTAACACTCGAACCCGCAAATTTTGCCTGGCCTATTGAAAGTGTGCTAACAACCGATGATCAAGGAAATGTTTATATCGAAAGGTTCACGACCGGATTTAATGCATCAAATTTATTTAGAGCTGAATTTGGAGAAGCAACAGAAATAGCAAACAAAGAACTTCGTGTTATTAGAGATCAATTAGGTTATTATGTTATGACTTCTCCCGGTTTTATGAACGTATATGTTTTCGAAGTTGATAACGGTGCGTTGGTTCGGGTTAATAAAATTTTTATAAGTAAAGAAGGAATTATGAATCCGGTATTAAATCAGCGTATGCCCCATATTGAATTGATTAGTAACGGCGTATCGTATCTTCTTGACAGCAAAGGATTAAAGAGGAAATAAACATGAAACTAAGTAGATTAATTTATGTGTTCACTTTTCTAATAATTGCCAATATAATATTAGCACAATCCGATTATCAAAAAGTTGAAGAGTTTAGATCACGAACAGCGCAGCTCTCACAGGCTATTAACAACTCAATCTCAACGGATGAACTTGATTCCCTGAAGACGATAGTTAATTATTTAAAAAAACTATATGAAGACGATAAAGAATTATTAGATAAAAGTTTGTACCCCGAAAATTATACTTCTGCATTTCAAAAACTCGAAAACGATATTGAATCAAGAAGGGTTGGTCTTTCACAAATCTCCGAACTACAGGAAGAAGTAATAGCACTAAAAAGCGAAATACAAATTCTGAATGAAAGAAACGCCGACCTTCTTTCAAGAATTAAGGAATATCAAGCAATTGGTGGTAAGGATACAAAATCCTTAACCGAATTACGAAATTTAGTTGATGACTTGAGAAAAAGTTTAAAGCAAAGAGATGAACTTGTAAGGAGTATAGTTGATAGTTTACTTTCCGATTTTATAAAACATCCTATGTCATTAAATGCTGCGGAAAAGCAAAACATATTTGATAAGATTGAAACGGGCAACTTGTTTTATAATATTGAAAAAACCGTTAGAGATAACATGGACTTTCTTAATGTAACCGAGCTTAAGCCCGAAGACTTGGGAGAATTGAAAGAAAATCAAGTTCGATTTTATAATATTTGGAAGAAAATGGGACCGCGGCTTGCAGATGTTTATATTGAACGGGGACAGAGAGCAGGCGAAGTTGCTTACATTACAAATCTTTTTGCACAATGGAATCAAAAACTTGATGCACAAATTTGGGAAAGAGTTCATCGTGCTTTGAAAGAGAATAATGTTCAAGTTAGCCAATTCCAAGATGGAAATGAGTTTACTCGTATATTAAAAGAGTATATCAACAATCGGAAACTTGAAGCTTCAGAAAAGGAGTTTGATAATTTTGAAGACATAGTTTGGATGCGGAACCTTAAGACAGATTGGACCCCGATTCTTGTAGATAACGGTATGCTGACAATTGAACAAAGAAATGAAATTCAAAAAGCGGTTGATGAATGGAGTGAGTTATACGATAGCGAAACTTCAATCTATTGGTACATCGCAATTGTAGTGATTATTATATTATTCTTGTTAATTTTTATCCCAAAATGGAAAAAGAAAAACAAAACATTAGCCGAACAATAG
>DSBF01000378.1 GCA_011049495.1 Ignavibacteria bacterium | reverse complement strand
GCCGGCTTTTGTTTATTAAGCATTTCAAGAATCCAATCTGCCTTATCAACTTTAGGAGGTATGTAGTTTTGCAATTGTGTGATCATAGCTTCCGGGTCATTATTTACCAATATCATTTCGCGGTGTTCCGGTTTAATAAAATTTTCATTTACAGAATGGTCTAAAAACTTAATAAGATTATTGTAATAGCCGTTAACATTCAGTAATCCCAACGGTTTGTTGTGGAAGTTAAGCTGTCCCCAAGCAACGACCTCAAAAACCTCTTCGAGTGTGCCGAAACCTCCGGGCATAGCAATAAATCCGTCCGAAAGATCAGCCATCAAAGATTTTCGTTCGTGCATCGAACCGACAATCCGCAAATCATTTAGACCGGTATGTGCAACTTCTTTTTCCAATAGCTGTTTGGGGATAACGCCGGTTACTTTTCCGCCTGCTTTAAGAACAGCCGAAGCGATCTCGCCCATTAAACCTACACTTGCACCGCCGTAGACAAGTTCAATATTCTTTTTTGCAATAAGATTGCCAAGTAGATTAGCGGTATCGGAATAACTTTTATTATTGCCAAAACTTGAACCGCAAAACACGCATATTTTTTTCATAATTATTATCCAAAGAACAGTTAGAAAGAACAAAATTCACAAGTAAATACTTCAATGCAGAATTATAAAATGAAGTTAAAAAATAACTCCTTTATTATCTATAAATTTATAACGTGTTAATAAACGCGGTTTATCTTATCACCCCGCTTCTTAAATTCTTTGAAACATTTGTCTGTAAACTTTTCCATCTCTTTGAAAAGCTCTTCGTTGTAAGTCTTAAAGTTGAAGCAAGATTTGCCCTGCATTCTTTTCTTTAAATTTTCCGGGACAGATTCGGACAGATTTTTATACATGTAAACCGGCATCAAATGATAGCTTACGTAATTCTTTTTTATTTCAATTGCACCGAACCATAGAGTTCTATTAAAGACTTCCGAAAACGGACCTTCTAATGAATAGCTTTTGTTGTTATCAACAATTACGGAAAGCTCTTTTTCATATTTCTTAAATATTTTTTTTAATCTATCGAAGATTATTGAAAATCTTTTTTAACAGCAGCCATAATTTATACTCCTATGATAGCTTATTATTTCAGCAAAATCATTTTGCGTGTTTGACTATAAAAATCAGTTTCTAATCGATAATAATAAATTCCGCTTGTTAAATCCGAAGCATCAAAATTAATTTCGTAAATGCCGGGCTCCAACTGTTTATTTATTAGGGTTTGTATTTCTCTTCCGGTTATATCAAAAATTTTTAAAACCGTATAAGTATTTTCAGCTATTTGTATTTTGATAATTGATTCCGGATTAAACGGGTTGGGATAATTTTGAAATAGATAAAATTCATTCGGTTTAGTCTCATCATCTTCTACACTTGTTGCCGGCGCGGTTGTAAAAAGCCACACAATAGAATTTGGACCTTCATATTCTTCCGTTTCTCCAAATACTCTCCAATAGTGTCTTGTGTTGGCAGCTAAATTTTCAATTTGTTTTTGCGGCTCGGTTATTCCCGATTCATCAAAAACAATTCGTGATTCTGTAAAACTCGGCAGCGTATGTGCGATTTGTAATCTATATGAAACCGCGCCCTCAACAGGGGTCCACTCTAAAAGAGGACTGGTTGATATATTTGTTGCTGTATTTTCCGGAGCAATTAAAGTCGGAGCTTGAATGGAAGAAGTGAAGCTTCTAGTTTCGGAATAATCGCTGAATTTAGCTCCGTTATTACTTCTGACTCGCCAGAAATATTTTACTCTGCCGAATTCTATACCGTTAGATTGAGCTATAGTATTACCCGAAGTAACAGCAAAGCTATCAGCAAATACGATGTTTGTAAAATTTGAATCTAGTGCAATTTCTAAAAATGTTAAAACAGCTTCTTCTACATTACCCCAAACCAAATTAGTGCTTGGCATAATTCCAACAGCATTATCAGCAGGCTCAAGTAATTCCGGAATGTCGGGGATACTTTCATTAACTCCTATTTTCGAAATAAACATCTCAATTTTTTCAAGCGGGTTATCATTATTATCACGCGGAGAGTTTTCAATATCGTGAACAACGTCCATTCCTTCAATTACAATTCCGTATGCCGTATACCTTCCGTCAAGGCCTGTGTTATTTACCGTGTTGATGTAAAACTGAGAAGTAGCGCTGTTTATATCGGTATCCCGTGCGGCGCCAATTATTCCTTTTCGATGTGAGACTTTGCTGAATTCAGCGGGTACAGTTGTTTGTGTTGAATCTCCCTCACCCCAAGAGCTTCTTGGTCCATGTTTTGAATTCGGATCTCCCCCTTGAATTACAAAATTAGGAACTACTCTGTGCCATGCAGTACTGTCATAAAAAGAAATTGAAACAAGACTGTCAAAGTTGGCAACATGTAAGGGTGCAACGTAAGGGAAAAGTTCAATAATAATATCACCGATGTAAACCCCGGCTCGCTCATTGCTGATTTTGTATTGAGGTCTGCCGTCTTGTGATAAAATAATTCCCGAAAGAAAGATTATGCTCATTAATAAAATTGATAGAGACTTTTTCATATTTACCCTCATTAAATTTTTTTGTTAAATGCGGATTGAACTTTGTTTTATCGTTGATTAAAAATAAGTAGTGTGAAGGGATTTTCAAATAAGTTTATAAGTAATTTGTACCAAGCCGGAATCATATTTGCTGATATTTTTTAGGGACAATCTAGTTTGTACCGCATTTTGAAAGAGTTTAATACCATCTCCCAAAACGAGAGGAATTATTGAAATGATAATTTCATCAATTAATTTATTGTTAATGAATTCCGTGTAAACTGTTAGGTAACACGAATAAATT
>DSBF01000363.1 GCA_011049495.1 Ignavibacteria bacterium | reverse complement strand
TAATTAAATAGTCAATAAGAGACTCGATTGAATTACTACCTATATTAACTAAAATTTCACCTGCAAGATTTCTCGATGAAATATTAGTTGAAGAAATATATTTAACTAGCAGGGAGGGAATTCTGGGATCATCACTGTAAGAAAATAAATTGGTTATGCAGTTTCTAATTCCATTATCATTATCATCAATTAATAAAACAAGGCTTTCCAAATCTTGTTGATCGAGGGTTTGTATATTAAGTTGCTCGAGTAGTTCGATTTTCTCTTGAGTATTAATATTTGAGAAAATCTTTTTCACTTCATTATTTTCAGCCACTTTTTCATCCAGTAGTTTATTTATATTTAATCCTGTTTCTATAATCGAAACATTTTTGCAAATATTTATACCTTAAAAGCAATTTTGATGCCTTATATAAGATTTGATTTATAGGAAAAATTGTTGATTTGCTTACTCTACATTGCTCAATATTAGCCAGGTGAGTAATATTATATTGGTCAAATAAGTTTTGAAACAGATAAGTTTTCTGAACAATTAATCAATATTGGGGGTAAATATTCTTTATAAAGAAGAAATATTAACACTAATCAAAATTTTTAGTAACGGAAATATTCAACTGTTCCATCCTGTAGCGTAACTTAGATCTAGATAAACCGAGAATTTTGGCGGCTTTAACTTGATTACCATTGGTAATTTTGAGTGTTTTGAGAATTAAGTCTTTTATTACGTCATCAATTTTAATCCCGTTTGGAGGAATTGTAAGAGTGAATTTATCGGATTGTTTATCCCCTTTAGCATATAAATCGCTCATAAAACTTAAAAAATGTGGCTTTAGAATTTTTTCTTCATCGATTAATAATAAAGCTCTCTCAATGATGTTTCTGAGTTCTCTTATATTTCCTTTCCAAGGATATTCCTTTAAACGATCCATTGCAACCGGATCAATATCGGTAACATTCTTTTGAAATTTCTTATTGAATTCTGCAAGAAATGAATATGATAATGAAGGTATATCCTCTGAACGTTCACGCAGAGGGGGAATGACAATCTTAGCTACATTCAATCTATAAAAAAGATCCTCCCGAAAATTTCCGGCTCGTACTTCATCTTCAAGCTGCTTATTGGTTGCCGCTAATACTCTAACATCTACTTCAACTTCTTTTTCACCGCCAACTCTATAAAACTTTTTTTCTTGGAGTACTCTTAACAATTTTACCTGTAAATCTTGAGTCAGCTCACCAATTTCATCAAGAAGAATTGTTCCCTTATCCGCTAATTCAAATTTACCAAGTTTAGTTTTTTGAGCAGCACCTGTGAAAGCACCTTTTTCATGCCCAAAGAGTTCGCTTTCCGCTAGATCCTTTGGAATTGTAGCACAGTTAATTTGAATGAAGTTGGCTGTTTTTCTTGGACTATTTTGATGAATAAACTTTGCAAATACTTCTTTCCCGGTTCCGCTTTCACCTTCTATAAGAACCGTAGTATCCGAGCTTTTTGCTAATTTTTGAGCAGTTTTAACAATACGCTGAATTTTACCACTTTTCCCAAAGTAATCGGGTGTTAATTCATCTTGTCTTAAAATTTCCTGTAGAGTCTCGACTTCTCTTTTCAGATTTAAATTCTCGGAAGCCTTTTTTAATACGGTATTAAGTTGGTCTAAGTCCAAAGGTTTTAGCAGAAAATCATAAGCTCCGTTCTTAATCGCATTAACTGCAATATCAACATCGGCATAACCCGTTATCATAATTACGGGTAGATCAGTGTATTTAATTTTTATTTCTTTTAATATTTCCAACCCGTTATGTGTTGTTAGATAAATATCCAGCAAGATAATATCAGGGTCAAAATTTTGGATGCTTTCAAATACTTCAGCTGCGTCTAAACAAATTTCTACATTGAAGTTTAGTCTTGTTAGTGCTTTCTTTAAAGAAACACATACAAGTTGATCATCGTCAATTATCAGTACTTTTTTAAGCATCTTGAACCTTCATATCAGTTTTGAAAAATATTCGGAACGTTGTTCCTTTTCCAAATTCACTGCTAAATTCTAACTTTGCATCTTTTTCTTCAAGAAGGTTTTTACAAACGGTTAAACCAATACCTGTTCCGGTTTCCTTATTTGTAAAGAAATCACCGAATATTTTTTCTTTTAATTCATCTTTAATACCCATACCATTATCCGTAATTTCCCACACTACATTATAAGGAGAAGTATCTGATGAATGTGTTCTTATAAAAATTTCCCCCCGGTTTCCATTACATGCTTCTATTGCGTTGGTAATTAAGTTAAGAAAAACTTGCAAAAGATTACTTTTGCTAAATTCTACTTTGGCAATATTGTCCAAATACTCTGTTGATATTGTAATTTTTTCTATACTTGCTTTTGCCTGACTAAGACTAACTGCAATTTTTGAGACATCGTTGATACAAATTTTTTCGGAAGAATTTCTATTTCTTCTTGAAAAACTAAGAACATTTTCTATAAGGTACTCGATTCTTTCAACACCGGTAATGCAGCTTTCTAGGGATTCCAAAATTTCTTCTGGGAGTTCATCTACGCCCATTTTCATATAATCAAGATTCAGTTTTATTGCTGATAGCGGATTACGAAGTTCGTGCGAAAGACTTGCGGCAAGCTTTCCTAAAATTTCTAGTTTATTTTTTTGGTTAATCTCAGAAAACATATTTCATATCAATGTTAAAAGGATACTAAAATACGAATTATCCGTCAATAGTTAAATATGTTTTCTCTGAGGAGAATGGATTTTATGGTGATTAGAAATTATTCTGATTTTAATTCTTTAAGAATTGCTTCAGCAGTTTTCTCAATAACTTCTTTTCTACTGTAGAAATTCTGATTCAGTTTTTCCTTTA
>DSBF01000223.1 GCA_011049495.1 Ignavibacteria bacterium | reverse complement strand
TTTTTTTATTCTTAATTCGTACTCGCAAAGAATATAATAAAAGAACTGCCATTAGAATTACTAAGAAAGACATTAGATAAAATCCTAAAGTCTCCGTAAATCTCGGCTGTATTTTGAAAGTAATAAATGTTGGTTTCCCCCAATCACTGTTTTGAGCTTTTGCCATTATTTGAAGATTATAAGTTCCACTGCCAAGTGAAACAAAATTTAGTAAACTAAAATCAGTATTTATCCAACCACCATCGAAATTATATCTATATTTTATAGTACCCGGTGAAGAAAAATTGAGTGCGGTAAAATCAATTTTAACATCATGCTGTTCGGGTGAAAAAATTAAATTGTCATATCCGGTATAAAGTGAATCACCTGCCTCTACATCAACAATAATTACATTTGGCGGCAGCGGATTGAAATTATCAAATTGATTAATGTCTAATACCGACAGCCCATTGCTTGTTCCGACATAGATTAAATTCTCACTTTCATCGAAATAAAGAGAAAGCACTTCACTTGAGGGTAATCCTGTTTTTCCGGTGAGATGTTTAATCGTTTTGCCGTCGAATAAAAATAATCCCTTCATATTTGCAATCCATAATCTGTCTTCCTTATCAAAAGTAATGAAGTTAGAAGCTGATAAATCATACCCTAATAAATTTGGATAGCTTGTAACCGAACCGCTTTCAAGGTTGTAACTTGCAATTCCGTTTGCACCCGCAAACCAAACATTATTTTGATTATCCTGCGTAACGGAATTTATTCTTGAGTTTAATACTGGATCATCCAGGAAAAATGATTTCTCACCTTTAACCTTATCTGTGGTATAGGACAAGCCGGATATTTTGCACAAACCGTTTGCAGTTGCAATCCAAACATTTTTTTGTGAGTCTTCAAAAATGTCATTTATGCGATTTAGATTCGAGCTGTCTCTAAAGATGTAAAATAAGTGTTTACTCTCCTCAGTAAAGTTCAATCTTCTATTAACGATTATATAATCGTGTCCGGTTCCAAAGAGATACAGTCCGTCTTTGGTTTTAGCAAATGACTGCCGGTCAACCATATAAAAATTGATACCTTTGAAAGATACATTTGTAACTATGGAATTATTAAGTGAAACCCCAACATAAATAGAATTATCAAAATTTTTGATTCCATAGATATATTCAGTTAATAGTTTACCGATATTCTTTTTTGTCCGATGAAATTTTCCATCTTCTAATATGTTAATCCCGTTAAAAGTACCAATGATTATTTTGCCCGAGTTTTCCTTAGTAATCGAGTAAACAGTATTGTTGCTTAAACCATCATTTTCGTTGTATGATTTTAGATAAAGATTGTTAAGACAATAAACCCCTTTGCCGAATGTACTAATCCAGATATTTCCTTCGTTATCTTCAAAGTATTTATTTACAAGAGAATTCTGTAAACCCATTTTACTTCCGATATCAATAATTTTATCGGTGCCCTTTGGAATGAAATAGAAACCCTTGTTCATAATAGAAAACCAGATATTCTTATTACTATCGAAAAAGATATGACTAATGCCAATATCACCGTATGCTTTTACATCATAGCTTTTAATTACTTTATCATTTTTTATATGATAAATCATTGACTTGGCTCCGGCAAAGTAGCTCCCCTCATCACCCTCAACGAAAGAGTAAAGATCGGAATCGGGTAAACCGGTAATATTAAGTTTGGTGAATTTCTCATTTTCAAAATCATACAATCCATCTGAAGTTGCGGCAATTATTTTATTATTTGTCAATTGTGTTAATTTATAAGTAGCTCGTTGTGAAGGGATGGGATTAACACTTATAAATCCGGCAGTGTCACTTTCACTAATTGCATTTACACCACTATAAATCCCGTGTGCATATATCGTTTGCTTTTCATTAGCGTCTCTTGGAATGATTAGATAAGAGATAGCTAAACGCTCTTCATTAACCTCAGTAAAATAATTTTGAATCTTTCCGTCTCTAAAAACATTAATTCCTTTTTCGTAATTACCAAAATATATTTCGCCGTTTTTCCCTTCTGCCATAGCAATAATTGAATTTGAATTTAGACCGTCATTGATTATGAAAGTAGTAAACTGATTTCCGTCGAATTTACTGACTCCATTTGCCGTAGCAAACCAAATAAATCCATCGCGGGCTTGGAGAATATAATAAACCGTTGAAGATGCTAGTCCGCTTGTCGCAGAGTAATGATGAAACGATGGTGTTTGCGAATTTATTTGTGTAAACTGAAGAAGAACTAAAATGAGTGGTATTAATAATTTATTTAGCATATTTAGAAATTAATTTTAATGAATAACATTAAACAAAAAATGAATAACATTTAACGTTCGCTTGCTGATTTATTCTTTCGGGCAGTTTCTATACTTTTTACAAATATTGATATTAATTCTTTGCACTCAGTAATTGTTTTATCAACCTTTTCTAATTCTGCAACAAGCGGCTTTATTCTGATAATTTGTAATGCGATTTGTGTTTCTTTCAGTTCTTTGAGGCATATTTTCATCTTGTGAATAAAATCATTACGAGATTCTGCAACCTGCGCTTCACCATAATTAAAAGCCGGCGATGTGCCTGAACGAATTAATTGACCTGCAATATGATTACCCACTTTATTAGTTGGCAGAATTTCCACAATCTCAATAATTAAAAGTGAGAACTGAATCAGTCTATCTTCAAGATCATATTTTTTATTGCTCTCCCTCATCTTTTCTAACCTTTCCATTTTTTGTTTTGTATTTAATGTTTTTCATTTCTTGTTTTGTGTTTAATGTTTTTCATTTCTTGTTTTATGTTTAATGTTCTTCATTTCTTGTTTTGTATTTAATGTTTTTCATTTCTTGTTTTGTGTTTAATGT
>DSBF01000561.1 GCA_011049495.1 Ignavibacteria bacterium | reverse complement strand
TTTTCCAGGCTTAATGTACCTGTAATCATAACGATAGTTAAAATGATGAGGACAGTTGGGATTTCATAACTTATAATTTGCGCTGCCGAACGCATTGCACCAAGTAATGAATATTTATTGTTGGATGCCCATCCAGCCATTAGTAACCCGGCTACTACCAATGATGAAATTGCAACAATAAAAAATATACCCACATCAACATTAGAACCGATATACATCCCGCTAAAAGGAATTGCAGCAAATGCGGCATAGCTTCCGGCAAAAACTAAATAAGGAGCAAGATTAAAAAACTTTTTGTCTGTTTCCGAAGCAACTATATCTTCTTTTTGAATGAGTTTTAAAATATCGGCAATAGTTTGTAATAATCCATAAGGACCGGTACGCATTGGTCCGAGTCTGTCCTGCATAAACGCAGAAATTTTTCTTTCTAAGTAAACTGCAAATAATGCGAAAGGAAGTATAAATACAAACAATGGTAAAGCAGCACCAATTATATAAGCGATAATATCACTGCCGAATATGTCTTTTAATAGTTCGTACATTTATCTATCAACCTCGCCGAGGACTATATCAATACTTCCCAATACTGCAACTACATCGGAAACAAGATGACCTTTGCAGAGTTCACCCATTAATTCCAAGCTAATGAATGAAGGACCCCGCACTTTTACTCTAAAAGGATTTAACGAACCGTCACTTATTATAAAATAACCAAGTTCACCGCGAGGATTTTCTACTCTTGAATAAATTGTTCCTTTCGGTGGTTTTATTCTTTTCGGAATTGCAGAAGTGACATCACCTTCAGGTAACTTATCCAATGCTTGTTCAATAATTTTTATACTTTCGTACATTTCAAGAACACGGACATAATACCTATCCCAGCAATCACCCACGGTACCATGAGTTCCTTCACCTATAGGAATATTAAAATCAAAACGGTCATATATGGAATACGGATCTTCTCTTCTTAAATCAAAAGCTAAACCGCTTGCGCGTAAATTCGGGCCGGTCATTCCATAATTTATAGCAGTATCCAATGGAAGCACACCAACATTCGCAGTTCTTTCAATGAAAATTTTATTGTAGCTCAGAAGATTGTTTAATTCTTTAATTGTAGGCTTAAAGTCTTTGAGAAAATCTCGTGTTAATCTTACAAAGTCGGGATGCAGATCATGAGATAGACCGCCAACCCAAATATAATTGTAAAGTAACCGTGCACCGCATGTCATTTCGAATAAACTAAGAATTCTTTCTCTATCTCTAAAACAATATAGAAATGGAGTGAACGCACCGATATCGAGACCATAAGTTCCGATAGCAACAAGGTGAGATGCGATACGCTGTAACTCGCCCATAATTACTCTGATGTATTCAACTCTTTCAGGCACTTCAATACCAAGTAATCTTTCAACAGCAACCGCATATCCAAAATTATTATACATTGAAGAAAGATAATCCATTCTGTCGGTGTAAGGGACAACTTGGGGATAAGTCATTGCTTCACAATGTTTCTCAAAACAGCGATGAAGATAACCGACGTGAGGTATTACATCGACAATCAATTCGCCTTCTAATATCAATTCAAGTCGCAGTACCCCATGAGTAGAAGGGTGTTGCGGACCCATGTTTAATATCATTTCTTCAGTTTTTATCGCCATCAGTCAGTATCAAGTATCAAGATGCAAGTATCAAGATACTATAAGTTAAATTGTCTTGTTAATTAAATTGTTTCTGAAACCATAATTCATTTTTTGTATTTCACTCAATTTGTCATCTAAATATCTAAAGTCTTCTTCCTCAACATAACCAAGTTCATGTGCAATAATTAATTGTGTTTCCAATTCAAAAGATGAACCATTTGCAATATCGATAAACCTAATTAAATCTTTATCTGAATTTCTCCCGCATCCTTCAGCAATATTAGAAGGGATCGAAACTGCAGATCTTCTAATTTGGTTTGTTAGACCAAAAATTTCTTCTTTGGGAAAGTTTTCGGTTTTTTTATAAATATCTATAACAAGATTTTTTGAATTCTGCCAAATTTTTAATTCTTTGAAATTATGCATCAATTAAACCCCTATTTTTTTTGAAATAATCTTGATACTCAAATCTTGATACTCAAATCTTGATACTCATATCTTGATACTCATATCTAATAAGGAACCTTCATACCTTTGTAAAATTCCGGATTTTTATAATCTTTTCTTAATGGATAGCCTGCATCCCAATCATACGGCATTAATATTCTTTTAAGGTTGGGATGATTAAGAAAAATAATTCCAAACATATCGTAAGCTTCTCGTTCATGCCAATCTGCTGTTTTCCAGATTGGTTCAACAGATTCAACTTCGGGATTCTCTCGATCTGCAGAGGTTTTAATTGTTATCTTGTGTTTTAATGAAACAGAATATAAATGATAATACACACTTAGAGTTCCGCCTTTAATAATTTCGGAATCATCTTCTTGTTTAATTTTTTCACCGTTAGCATCATCAACGCCTGATAAACACATCAAACTGTCAAATAGTAATTCTTCTTCATCTCTTAAGAAAAGAGATATATTATGAACACTTTTGGGAGGAATGGAAATAATAGGTTCTGTTGGAGTTTCCAAATCAATCTGAATATCAGCATCGGGAAATTTATTTTTTAGTATTTCAAAAATTTCTTCGGGTTTTTTCATACTGATTTTTTTCTCAAAGTTTCGGTTCTAATTTTTTCTTGTAGTTTAAGTAATCCTTCCAATAAAGCTTCAGGACGAGGTGGACAACCAGGCACAAATACGTCGACCGGAATCACTCTATCCACTCCTTTCAATACATGGTAACCGTGTTCCCAGTATGGACCTCCGGAATTTGAACAACTTCCCATCGAAAT
>DSBF01000538.1 GCA_011049495.1 Ignavibacteria bacterium | reverse complement strand
GGTAAAGCTATTCGAGTATTAATGTAAATCAACAATTAGTATACCAATAGAAGTAAACTTTAATTATTGACTTATTTTCGATGGATTTAATAAATTTTTCTTAGATAAGAGAACTTATAAAGTATTGATTTCCAATCGGTAAGCAATAGAGGATATGATGTGGGAATAATTTATAAGTGATTATTACTATTGATCAAATGTTAATTCTGCATCACTCGTTATAAAATATTATAAGGTATCTTATTATTATCAACTTATTTAACTCAACTTTTTAAGAATTTTTCTCGATAATATATCAGATAAAACTAGATATATGTTTTTCCAATGCAAAATCAGGAAGAAATTCATATGACAAGTTATATATAATAGTTTTTAAGTTATTTCATTTTTCGGTTACCAATTGGAAATAAATTGCTTTTAAGGAACTCTATATTATCAATTTTTCTTTTACTTACTCTCTTAATCGGATATCAACAATTAGATGATTCTAAAACCGCTCAGAGTGACCGCAATTCTTTTTTTTATTTTTTAGATAAAGACCTAAGTGATTCAAGTTGGCTTCTAAATACATTAGACTCATTAAAAAAATATTCAACAGAGCAAGAATCCGAGAATATATCACCTCTTATCAAGCTCCTCGAAGGAAATTATTTACTTCAAAAAAACGAATATGAATTTGCAAAAACGAAATTTGATTCGATTCTATACTACAACCAAAATGCGCTAAGTAATAAATTTTTAGCTGAAACTTATCTCGGCTTAGCTAAATGTTATCGTAATTTAGAGATAAAAGATTCAGCCGAATTATATTATCACAAAGCTGCTGCAATGTTTGAAGAATCCGGTGCAAACACTAAGCTTGCTGAAGTACTGAACACAATCGGTTATATCCATTGGCAAATCACACATTTTGATAGCGCAATCTTTTACTTCGAAAGATCGTTAAAAATAAAAGAACATTTGCCTGATATAGACAGTTATGCAACAACACTCAACAATATCGGGACTGTTCATTACCATTGGGCAAGTTATGATATTGCTTTAGATTGCTACCTAAAAGCGTTTGAAATCAAAAAAGAAGTAAATAACTTCAGCGGTGCAGCACTAGTTTTAACAAATATAGGTTTAGTCTATAAAGATACCGAACAAATTGATAGAGCTATTGAGTGTTTTTTTGAGAGTATTGAATATGCTGAAAAAGATTTTGATAACGATATATTCGGCTATATACACCATAATATTGGTTCAGCTTATTTAAGAACAAATATAGATTCAGCCGAAGTCTATTTTGAAAAAGCTATGCAATATTATGCTGAAGCCAACTCTATCGGAGGAATAATTATTTCATTAAAAGGATTGGGTGAAACACAAATCGCAAAAGAGAACTATTTAGCTGCAAAAGAATTTTTTAGTAACATGCACCAGTTGGCAATAGATAATAATAATACATTAAGAATTGCTGAAGCAAAGCATTTTCTTGGAATTATAGCAAAAAAAGAATTTAATATTTCACTGGCAAAAAAATACTTGCAGGAAAGTATATTAATCGCGGAAGAAATCAAGAAGTACCCCTTACTCAGGGATAATTATAAACTATTGAGTGAAATCTATGAACGCTCGCAAAATATAAATGATGCATTAAATTCTTATAAAGAATACATGCGTTATCATACTCTTATTGCAGATAGTGAAATGGAGAAAAGACTATCGAGATTAAAACAGAATTTTGAAGCTCAAAAATACCTTGCCGATTTGGAAATTCAGAAATATGAATTACAGAAACAACAATTTCTGATTTATGCATTTATTTTGCTTTCAACACTTTTAATAGCGCTTTCATTTTTTTTGACAAGAACAAACAAAAGAAAAAAAATTATTAACGCTGAACTCTCAGAAAAAAATAGATTGATTGAAGGGCAGCGAAGAGAATTAGAAAAAATTAATAATGAATTGATAGCATCAAACGCAGCAAAGGACAAGTTATTTTCCATAATTGCCCATGATTTGAAGAACCCGTTTTTTAATTTGATGGGATATATTTCACTTTTAAGAGAAGGTTCGCTTACCGAAGAAGAACTTAACGAGACTTTGATCTATTTGGATTCATCATTAAGAAATACTTATTCCCTATTGGAAAACTTACTTGACTTTTCCTTAAACCGTGTAAGAAATATCGAATATTCGCCGACAATTGTTGAAATAAAACCGTTCCTCAATAGCGTGATTGAAGGCATGCAAAACCAATTAAATCAAAAAACAATAACAGTAAAACTAAATATTTCTTATGATACTGTATTCGCTGATATATCCATGCTTCAAATTGTATTAAGAAACCTAATAACGAATGCTATAAAATTCAGTCATCCGGGCGGAGAAATTCAAATTAATTTCGAAAAAGAAGATAACAAGTATTTACTTTCTGTTATTGATTACGGGGTAGGAATCGATGAACAGACTAAAGTTAATCTCTTCAACTCAGAATTTGTAAAGACTGAACGAGGAACCTTAGGTGAAAAAGGTACGGGAATCGGTCTTAAATTATGTAAAGATTTTATTGATAAACATGGAGGTAAGATAGTTGTTAATTCTAAACTCGGAGCCGGTTCTGAATTTATTATCGAACTGCCTGCTGAGTAAGTATTTTTCTACAATGAACTTTGTTTTACTAACTCACCTTACGCAAAGATGTTATTACCTTAAAGGTTACTGTTTTCAGACCTTTCAGGTAACTTAATTTTAGCCTATTAATGCAACATTGAAAGTTAAAAACAAGCAACCTTCAATGTTTGTGCGTAAGGTGACTTACTAATTTTTTTTGACTTGGTACTATTTCGAATAAATCAGATTGAAAAGTTAATAGAACCGTAGTCCCTTTCCCCCTTTC
>DSBF01000264.1 GCA_011049495.1 Ignavibacteria bacterium | reverse complement strand
ATTTTAATGAATCCATATTGCTCTAATAAAGAATAAGTTTCTTCGAGGTGACTGAAAATCAGTGAATTGGAATTATAATAATCAAAATCGACATAGAGTTTGTTTCCGACAATTTCGGAAAGTTTGTTAATTATTCTTATCTCTGGAATAGAAAATTGATCGAACCCGAGAAGAACAATATTTTTTACCTCTGCGTAATTTTGATAAAAAGAATTAGTAAAATCATTTTCAAGTAATTTTTCATAAACGTCACCAATTTCGAGAGCATTGATCTTTGAAGTAAGTTTCTTATAATTAAAATAAATCTCTGCAATATCTTCAGCTTTAATTTTTTCCGAAGCTTCAAGTTTTTCTGTCTCACTTAAAAGTTTTTCAGGTGTAATACCGTGCCTTTTATATTCCGAAATTACGTTTTTGATTCTATCTAAAGTACCATTGGGAATACTGCCCCGGTAGTTAACAAAATATTTTAGTTTAACACTCTCGGAGGCGTGTTTTATCAAAACCGATGAAGCAGCTTCACTCAAAGGTATAAAAGATTCAATCGACTCGAGTAATTTTTGAGATAGCGTACTGATGGTTTCAATATTAATTTTTGCGACTGTCTGTCCCGGTGAAAGGTCAATAATTTCTTTTTTTACCGCACGTAATTTTCGGTTTGTCGGAACTATTATAAGCAGTTCATCGGTATGAGTAGATTTTATTTTCTCATCAATCAATCCGGGTAAATCAATCGAATAAATATTTTCTTTTGTAAGAATCATTTTTCAAGAAGCAAGGTTCTATATGATGATTTAATCTGTTTAGTCAAATCCAATTTAAGCAGTTGTACTACTTCCGAAAATTCATTTTTCCCTTCCTGCAAACTTTTATTTACAACCGTTTCAAGTTCAAGGAAGGAACCAAGTTTATCAACTTCATCCAAATGAATTCTTGTATTGTTATAAAGATACAACCTTCTTTCTTTAACAACCTCAACTTCAATTTCGAAAAGTTTTGAGAAAAAATCTTCGGCATATTCCGGGTCTACCTTTAACAGATGGTAATTACTGACTCTATCTTTTTGATCTTCGTTTCTCTGATAAAAAATTAATTCACCGCTGCCATTATAAATACGAAGTTTCAGTAAGCCGTTTTTATTTTTGTAATATATATCTCTCTGCCTAAGAATAGTTTCTAACTTTATATTGTTTTGGTGCAGAATTTCGGTTACACCGGAAAAGTTGTCCAGTTTAATTTTTAATTCGATATTTTGTGCCATGAGTTACTCTATTTTTAAAAAAATTTAGTAAGATGAAACATTACATTGATTTTTGAAATATAATATCCAATTTTAGTATAAAACAAAGAGAAAAGGAATTTCTAATGGTTAGATTTAAGCATATTCTTTTATTGATAATTTTTTTGAGTTCAGTTTCGTTTTCACAATCAATAGGGAAACTTGCCCCCGAAGTGCCGGATATAGAGTTACCGCCAAATTCATGGGGAGTTGATTTAATGTTCGGTGAAGGGGGATTCGGTATCGGTACTTTTTTCAGAAAAGAATTTGATCGAAAACTTACCGGATTTGTGGATTTCTCTTTTTCCGAATCCAAAGACGAACGAGAATTTCAATATATAGATTATTGGGGGAATACATTTACCATCGGTAAAGTTAACAGAGTCTTTATCATACCGATTAATGCCGGTCTACACTATAGATTATTTTCTGAAAATTTGACATCAACTTTAAGACCATACATAAATTTTGGAATAGGACCCACTATTGTTTTAACAACTCCTTACGAACAAGAATTTTTCAGTGCATTCGGTGAAGCCCAGACAAAACTTGCCGCAGGCGGTTATATCGGTTTCGGTGCAAATTTCGGCATCAGCAAATCAAACTTACTCGGTGTTAATTTACGGTACTATTACATTCATCTCTTTGATAAAGGTGTAGAAAATTTGAGAGATAAATTCAGAAAAGATATTGCCCATTTTTATCTAACGATCAATATCGGGATTATGTATTGAGAAAAGATAATTCTGTTTTCAAAGGTTTCGGAAATGAAATTTTTGATTTTTTATCCGACCTCGAAAAGAATAATAACATTAAATGGTTTCATAAAAATAAAGAAAGATACCAGAAAGTTTTAGTCAAACCTGCAAGATTATTTGTAACCGAATTAGCCCCAATTCTTAATAGGCTGAATCCCTCAATCAGGACTGAACCAAAATTCAACCAAACATTAATGCGACTGAATAAAGATATGCGGTTCGCAAAAGGTGCTCCATATAAAAATTATTTTTTGATTCACTTCGGAAGATTCAAGTTGGACAGCGAATATTTTTTGTACTTTGATCCGTATGGAACTGATCTTGGTATTTTTCTAAACAATACGGTTGATGATCAACTTTATTTTAATCAAAATTTACTTAGGTATAAAAGAGAGATTATAAAAATTTTTGAAGAATATAATCTTAATAACAAATTCTCTCTTCATCATATGGATTCCAAAGAACCGATGCAAGTATTAAAAAGTTTTAATGCGGAAAAGCATTTGTCAAAGCTAATGGATTATAAATACATTTTACTTCAGCTTAATAAATTCGACAAAAAGAAAGTCACGACCGATGATCTACTGCCTTTATGTGTAAAAATATTTTATAGCTTATACCCCCTATTATGTTTTGCATACTTCCCCGATCCGCTTAAAGAAATTGAAAAGTTTAATGAATCTTTTGGTGTTATTGAATAAAGTATCAGTCTAAATAGGGCAAAAGTCCCTTCTGTTTTTTGTTTCTTGCAATCCGTCGGTTAAAGAGTCTGTTGCATAACCTTATATTGGGAAATTGCCGAGGATGAAAACGAGAAAAGATAAAGGGCTTTAGCCCCATTAAATTATTT
>DSBF01000179.1 GCA_011049495.1 Ignavibacteria bacterium | reverse complement strand
GATTATTATAATTTTTATTCGGAACAACACAATATTTTAGCAAATACTTTTCAAGGGATGGATGAAATTCTTGACTCG
The DNA here is from genome assembly GCA_011049495.1 of Ignavibacteria bacterium. Taxonomy (GTDB): domain Bacteria; phylum Bacteroidota; class Ignavibacteria; order Ignavibacteriales; family Melioribacteraceae; genus SURF-28. The sequence continues at coordinate 2,810 of DSBF01000179.1, read as the reverse complement.
ATAAAATCAAGTAATAAGAATCTTGCAATCTTTACAGGCAAAGGCAGAGAAAGTACCCGCATCACATTAGAGAAGATAGGATATGAAAATTATTTTGGATTAATTGTTTCGGGTGATGATGTAGAAAACCATAAACCCGCACCGGATGGAATATTAAAAATTCTTGATCATTATAAACTAAAAAATGATGAAGTATTAATGATAGGCGACAGTCAGCATGATGTTGAAGCATCGAAAAGCGCAAATGTAAAAATTGCTTCGGTTATTTGGGATAGTTACGCAAAGGATGAAGTATTAAAAATGAATCCCGATTATGTCTTCCACGATATAACCGATTTTAAAATATTTATCGACGACTCACTCAAAAACTAAGCGGATAAATAAAAGATACCCTCGGTTCTAATCTCTTCTGAGGTTCGTAATCAATAACATTTTTATCGGCATCACGTACAGGTGTGAAAGTCCAATGATAAACTAAAGATAAAATTAAATACGGAACCGGTCTATAACCAAACTCTGCAAATAAATAAGAACGGTCATCGAGTTTAAACAAATCTTTTTCATCTTGAATATTTACTTTATCATAACCTGCTCTGAAAACATAAGGCACACTTTCGGGCATAACATTAGTAGATAAATGCAGCATACCTGATTTCGGATCTTTATCCAATCTTTGATAACTTCCAAGAATATCGAGTGTCCCGAGAACTGAAACAAGTAATTCACCGTACCATCCGTTTCCCGCAGGACCGGCATTCTTCAACACTTGAACTTTACTAGAGAACATACCTGTTCCTCTATCAAGCTGAAATCTTTCAAGTTCATAAAACGAATTAAAGTAAGAAGGCAGATATTCATCACCGTTTATTCTTCTTTCAAATCTTGTTCTCAGGTCAACAATTCCCAATCCTTTTAAGTTGAAGATAAAACCGGTAGCGGCACCACTTCCGAATTTTAATATTTTATTGAAATCAAAATACAGATCAAGATTTACCATTGCTGTTCTAAGGATAGGCAAACCTAAATCAATACCGACAATTGTTACGGCTCCTTCATCTTGAACAGCAGTAAATTTATTATCAATTGCATCATAACTTCCCGTAAGCACACCGGATTTATTGTGTAGATCGGTTACAATACTCGCACCAAGTTCAAGATTTCCAATAATGGGTACGGTTCTCAATTCACTAAATTGTAGTGGTCGTGTATAGCCTCTCAAACCAAAAACTCCGGCTTCACCAAATGTTGAATAAACCGATTCTATTCCGAATGTGTTGAAATCAATATCAAGTTCGACACCAATTTTTCTTGTATCATAACTTGGACTATTATTGTAAAGATACATTATACTGCCATGTCCAAGAGTAGCATAATCAAGTGCACCGAGTCTTGCATACAACGGATCGCCTTTAAGTCCGTAGCGGATATAGCGGATAATACTCAAGTAATCTGAAAATTCATTGAAATTTTCTGTTCTAATTTTGCCATCGGCGCCGTATTCAAGTTTAAGATCAATACCAACGCCGACTTTTGAAAAAGCAAATTCCGGTCGAAAATGAAAACCGTAATATGGTTGTCCGTCAATCCATGTAATGCCAAATCCGCCGTTAAGCATCGCTTGATTATCCCGCAATGAATAGAGTTGTGCAAAGGAATTTGAACTGAGGATTGATACTAAGATTATAATAATAAGTTTAGATTTCATTTTTGAAAACTCTTTAATGAATTAATTGATGCAAAGATAATTGTTTTTGAGTTGATTTACTTTGTGGTTAGTTAGTTACTCACCTTACGCAAAGATGTTTTTACCTTAAAAGTTACTGTTTTCAGACCTTTCAGGTAACTTAATTTTAGCCAATTAATGCAACATTGAAGGTTAAAAACAAGCAACCTTCAATGTTTGTGCGTAAGGTGACTTAGTTATCTATTAGAGCAACCTGGAATGTCAAATACAAGCGAACATCCAGGTTAATGCGCAAGGAAAGTTGTTATCTGACAATTGCAAGTTTGTTTGTAACTGTTGTTGTTTCGTTATCGTCGTAAGAAATTATTTTATAGAGATAAACTCCGTTTGCAATAAGATCGCCGTCTGCGTCTCTTCCGTCCCAATATATTCTGTTAAAATCAAAATTAAGTTCCTCTCTTTTTACTTCAATCTCTTTAATCAATCTGCCTGCTACAGTAAATATTTTTATTTTTAACTCGTTCGGAACTTTTGTCAGTTTAAAAGTAAAATAGGTTTCGTTGATGAAAGGATTAGGATAATTATAGGGATAAAGAATTTTATTCTCATTAGAGACTTTGAAAAAACGAACATACTCTGCAGCATCGCTATTTGCCGGACGAATATTCTCACCGCTAACCGAAAGTGCGTAATCTCCGTTATCTAATTGTGGTTTGTATGAAAAAATAATTCTGTTGTTTTGAGTTTCGTATGTTGTGCTTAACTGGGAAAAACTAATTCTCTTTTGATTAAGTCTAATGTCGAATTTTGTAGTATCACTTAGTTCATATGTACCGGAATAATCTAATAATATTTCAATATTGGGATTAGGTGAAACAAAGTCTCCGTCATAAATTTCGTAGCCATCAAAGTTAGCTGAAACAACCGCAGATGAAATTGATGTAACAGTATCTTTTATAACTACAAAAGGCAATTCGAATGAATTATTGTCTTCATATAGTTCTAAAATTGCATTATCGTAATCGAGTTCAATAACAAACTTATAGTTACCCGGTTCATATTCGGTTGTAATAACTTTATCATTATGTAGTTCAACTGATGATTCAGGGTTGATGTAGAGTAAAGT
>DSBF01000180.1 GCA_011049495.1 Ignavibacteria bacterium | reverse complement strand
TTTTTGTACCGAAATTTCTAGAAAGAATTCTTTCTTCTTCCACAATCTTTTTTCAATTACTTACATCAAAACGTTCAACGGAATAAACACCACAATTCTTCTTTAATCTCTTAATCAGTTTATTAAGATGCTCAAGGTCGGAAACAAAAACAGAAATTGTACCATGGAACATCGAATCGCCTGTTGAAATATTTACGGATTTAATGTTTGTATTTTTATAAGTAGTAATAATATTTGAAATATCTTTTAATACACCCGGCACATCCTCACCATGAATATCGATACCGGCAACGAACATTGATCCGTTAGTTCTCGGCCAATTTACAGGAACAAGTCTATCCGGTTGTGTTTTAGACATCTGAATAATATTTATACAATCTTTCCGGTGAATTTTTATTCCTTCACCGGTAGTAATGAACCCGATAATCGGATCACCGGGGATCGGGTTACAGCATTTTGCGTATGTATGCTGAATTCCTTTGTGTTCACCTTCAACGACAATCTTTCCGCCGGAAATATTTCTTGCCTGTTCTACAAACGAGTCAAACATCAATTCATTTGATTCTTCTTCTTGAATTTCTTTTACCGGGTTTAATACTTCTTCGGGATCAATTTTACCAATTGCAATATCCTTAAATAATTGACGTGGATTATCATATCTTAGTTTGTGAGATAATTTATTAATTTCATCAATAGAAAGGTTCTTTTTGAATTTCTTTGATTTCTTATCCCAAATTTCTTTTCCCTGTTCAACTAACTTATCCTCTTCACGGTTTAAGTATCTTCTTACGGCTGATTTCGACTTATGGGTTTGAACAAACTGCAACCAACTCTTATTCGGGTGTTGATTTTTCGATGTAATAATTTCTACTTGATCACCGGAATGAAGTCTTGTATCTAACGGAACAATTTTACCGTTTACCTTAGCACCAATACAATGATTGCCGACTTTAGTGTGTATTTCATAAGCAAAATCAACAGGTGTTGAGTTTATCGGTAATCTTTTAAGTTCACCTTTTGGTGTAAAAATATAAATCTCATCTTGATAGAGGTTCAGTTTAAATGAAGCAAGAATTTCTTTTGTTGCTTCATCTTTAGTCGAATTTTCAAAAATATCTCGTACCCAATTTACCCAATCTTCAAGTTCTGTATCACTTGAGACAAGATCTTCCTTATACTTCCAATGAGCTGCAACACCTTTTTCGGCAATCTCATGCATTTTTCTTGTTCTTATTTGAATCTCAACTAATCTTCCATCCTGTCCAATTACAGTATTATGGATTGATTGGTAATTGTTTTTCTTGGGAATCGAGATAAAATCTTTAAAACGATCCTGTATTGGTTTGTAATGCTGGTTAATAATTCCAAGTACATAATAACATTGATTTGGGTCTTCGCTTTCCAGAATAATTCGTACAGCAAACAAATCATATATTTCATCAAGAGACTTTTGCTGATGTATCATCTTTTTGTAAATACTGTAAAGATGTTTTGGTCTGCCTTCAAGGGTAAATTTAAGGTTGTGAGCTTTGAGTTTTTCTTCTATCGGTTTTGCAAATTTGGCAATATAACTTTCTCTTTCTTTGCGTTTCTCTTTTAACTTTTTTGCAATATCAGTATATGCTTCTTTGTTAAGGTACTTGAAAGCTTGATCCTCAAGTTCCCACTTAACTCGTCCTAAACCGAAGCGGTGAGCAAACGGAGCATAAATTTCAAGAGTTTCTTTTGCAATTCTTCTTTGTTTTTGGGGATGAACAAATTCCAATGTACGAATGTTGTGAAGTCTATCTGCAAATTTTACAAGAATAACTCGAACATCTTTGACCATAGAAAGAAGAAGTTTCCTGTAGTTTTCGGCTTGGGATATATCCTGTCCCTTAAAAACGCCTCCTATTTTTGTAACGCCGTCAACAATTTCCGCAACTTCTTTACCGAATTCTTTAGCAACAAATTGTAAACTTATTTCAGTATCCTCAACAACATCATGTAAAAGAGCGCTAACAACGGACACATCATCTAACGGGATTTCTTTTGCAACAACCATTGCAACTTGATAAGGATGGTAAAAATATGGTTCACCGGAAGCCCTAAAATTATTCTTATGCGATTCGTAGCTTAATTGAAATGCTTTTGAAATTAAATTCTCGTTTACTGTCGGAAGATTTGCTTTACAGGCTTCGAGAAGGTCTTCAAGCATTTTTTGATGTTTTATTCCGGTAACTGCTGATTCCATGATTACATTAATATCCTAATTTTCACACAAAATCAATATTTTTTTTAATCCACTTTTTTTTCTTCAATTTTGATTGAATCACAAAGTTCCACCATATCTTTTATAAGAGGCAGAACACTGAAGTGATATTGTTCATCAATTTTTGACATATTCATAACCTCATCACATAATAACAACACTTCATCATACTTTTCGTTTTGATAAAATACTTTTGCCAAGCGGATTTTAAACTCAATTAATTTATAAGGATTCTCCAAATTTTCTTTTTGGTATTTTTTTATCAACTCCTTATACAATTTAATTGCCTTTTGGGGTTCGATATTAGTATATGTTCTTGCTAATATAGATTTAATTTTAGAACTATTGGGATATTTTTTTTGTAGGTCGGAAGCTATTTTTTGTGCGGCAAGATATCTTTCTTCATTAATATAAGCGTAACAAAGAGATATTAAAGCAAAATCTCGGTGAAGAAATTTCTCTGATAATGCTAATTCCAAACTGGCAAGTCCGGTTTCTCTTTTATCTTCTATAAAAGGCAGCCAATGTAATGATTCTGTTTTTACACTGCTCCAATATTGATAATTTCCAATTACAACTTTTGCCTCGACAAATGTAGAATCAATTTGAAGGCATTTTTCGAAATAATTTAACGCATAGAATCCGTC
>DSBF01000268.1 GCA_011049495.1 Ignavibacteria bacterium | reverse complement strand
CAAATGGAAAAATTAATTATATGTAGTATAACAATATTTTATTTATTCGCGCATTACCGGCTTACGCTTTTGCCTTTGGATTGAGCGAATAAAGACTCAGCACATAAAACGAGTCCCTTTTTTAGCCGCAAATTCGCGAATTAGTGGCTTACGCTTTTTTTGCCGTGTATATGCTAATGATAAATTGTCGATTTAACTGTTCTTAGAATTTCGGGGTAACTCCTGTGACCTCTTTAATCTTGACTTTTTTTTCCAGATTAGATAGGTTTACAACTCGAAAAAAAATTAAAAGGAGAATTAATGTCCGATACGAAAATTAGGGTAGAAGACTTCGGTAATGAAGAACAAGCGAAAACTATTGAAGAGCTTACGAAATCCGAATATAAATGGGGATGGACGACCGACATAGAATCAGATACCGCACCGAAAGGGTTAAGTGAAGATGCAATTAAGTTTATCTCAGCGAAGAAAGAAGAACCCGAATGGATGCTTGAATGGCGGCTGAAAGCTTATCGAAATTTTCTAAAAATGAAAGAACCACATTGGCTTAATGCAAAATATCCCCCGGTTGATTTGCAGAACATAAGTTATTATTCCGCCCCCAAAAAGAAACCGACATTAAATAGTCTTGATGAAGCCGATCCGGAATTAATCGAAACTTTTGCCAAATTGGGTATACCATTAGATGAACAAAAAAGATTAGCCGGTGTTGCGGTTGATGCAGTCTTCGATTCGGTTTCGGTTGCAACTACTTTTAGAGAAGCTCTTGCAGAAAAAGGAGTAATATTCTGTTCAATTTCGGAAGCAATTAGAGAGCATTCCGATTTAATTAAAAAATATCTTGGCTCTGTTGTACCTCAGGGTGATAATTATTTTGCCGCACTTAACTCGGCTGTATTTACAGATGGTTCTTTCGTTTATATTCCCAAAGGTGTAAGATGCCCGATGGAACTTTCTACTTATTTTAGAATTAATGCACAAGAAACCGGGCAATTTGAAAGAACATTAATTATCGCCGATGAAGGAAGTTATGTAAGTTATCTTGAAGGCTGTACCGCACCAATGAGAGATGAAAATCAACTACACGCAGCTGTTGTTGAATTGATTGCTCTTGATAATGCCGAAATAAAATATTCAACTGTTCAGAATTGGTATCCTGGAAGTAAAGACGGTAAAGGCGGTATTTATAACTTCGTTACAAAACGCGGTGCTTGCAGAGGAAAGAACTCAAAAATTAGTTGGACTCAAGTTGAAACCGGATCTGCAATTACTTGGAAATATCCAAGCTGTATTTTACAAGGCGATAACTCGGTCGGTGAATTTTATTCAATCGCCGTAACAAACAATCACCAACAAGCTGATACCGGAACTAAAATGATTCATCTTGGAAAGAACACAAAGAGTACAATCATTTCCAAAGGTATTTCGGCAGGTAAAAGTAATAATACTTATAGAGGATTGGTTAAAATTGGTAAGAATGCAGAGAATGCAAGAAACTTTTCGCAATGTGATTCTATGTTAATGGGTGATAAATGCGGTGCACATACTTTTCCATATATCGAAGTTGATAACAAGACCGCGCAAGTTGAACACGAAGCAACCACATCAAAAGTTGGCGAAGATCAAATCTTTTATCTGAATCAAAGAGGAATTGGTGAAGAAGATGCAATAAATCTTATTGTAAACGGATTTTGTAAAGAAGTTTTTAATGAACTGCCGATGGAATTCGCAGTAGAAGCACAAAAGCTTCTCGCAATTTCTCTTGAAGGTAGTGTTGGTTAGAAAATAATTTGAGTAAGATTAAGAGTAAGATTAAGAGTATGATTAAGATTAAGATCTTAGGGGAAATGATAAACAAAAAATCTTAATCATACTCTTAATCGTAATCTTACTCTCAAATAAATTTTGAAAATATTAAAAGAAATAAAAAGGAAAATTACAAAATGATAAAAATCAAAAATCTGCACGCATCAGTTGAAGGGAATGAAATTCTTAGAGGAATTGACTTGGAAATTAATGCCGGTGAAGTACATGCTATTATGGGTCCAAACGGTTCAGGCAAAAGTACTTTTGCAAATGTTCTTGCCGGTCATGAAGGATTTGAAGTAACCCAAGGTGAAGTAATTTTTGAAGGGAAAGAATTACTAGAAATGGTTCCCGAAGAAAGAGCACGAGAAGGTGTATTTCTTGCTTTTCAATACCCGATTGAAATTCCAGGTATAAGCAACGCAACTTTTCTGAAAACAGCTATTAATGAAATTAGAAAAGCTCACGATCAAGAAGAAATTTCGGCAAAAGAATTTCTTGAAAGAACAAGGAAATATGCAAAGTTATTAAATATGCCGGATAATCTAATCAGTCGTTCTGTTAACTCCGGTTTTTCAGGCGGCGAAAAGAAGAAAAACGAAATTTTCCAAATGCTTATGCTCAATCCTAAACTTGCATTGTTAGATGAAACAGATTCCGGATTGGATATTGATGCATTAAAAATTGTTTCCGAAGGTGTTAATCATTTCCGTTCAAAAGAAAATGCAGTTTTGCTTGTTACTCACTATCAAAGATTACTCAATTACATAGTTCCGGATTTTGTTCATGTTCTATCAAACGGAAAAATAATTAAATCCGGAGGTAAAGAATTAGCATACGAACTTGAAGAAAAAGGTTATGACTGGATTAAAAACGAAGAACTGGAAACAGCTTAAGGAAGGAAATCTAAATGACGGATATAAATAAATTTGATCAAATAAAAGATTGGTATGTTTCTAACTTCACAAAATTTGAAAGTAAGTTAAACGGTCAATCAGAAACTTTTTTACACGATATAAGAAAAGAATCCTTAACAAAATTTAAGGAGCTTCATTTTCCTACAATTAAAGATGAAGAATGGAAATACACTAACGT
>DSBF01000104.1 GCA_011049495.1 Ignavibacteria bacterium | reverse complement strand
GAATTAATTGCCCGTGTGCATACTGCAGTAAAGAAAGAGAAGAACAAAGTAAATCATATATTCCTCTTTTTTCAGAAGAACAATTAAAAATAACCGAAATAAAACCGGTAGGAAGTTATGCTCTTGGGATAAAGTGGGAAGACGGACACAACACTGGTATTTTTGAATTTAATCAGCTAAAACAATTATCAAATTAAAAACGACTTTTATTAATGCTTCTACCAAATCAACTGACAACATTAAGAATAATTCTTACTCCCGTTTTTCTTTTTTTATTTATTTCGGGTGATCCATACCTTATTCGAATTTCATTCTTAGTTTTTATTGCTGCAGCTATTACCGATTGGTATGATGGTTGGCTTGCAAGAAAATTCAACTATATTACTAATTGGGGAAAGTTCATGGATCCACTTGCGGATAAAGTTCTTACTTCCACGGCATTTTTTGCTTTTGTATTTCTTGGTATTCTTCCATTATGGATGGTTATAATCATTGTTGCACGAGACTTTATTATTACTTTTTTAAGAATATACGCTGATTATAAAAAAATAAATTTCTCTACTTCCAGGTTAGCAAAGGTGAAAACCTTTATTCAATTGTTATTCCTTTATTACTTGCTCTTCTTTTATGTGCTAAGAACTTTTGAAACTGTTGAACAAAATTATTCTAATCTTTTCGATATTCTTTTTAATGAGCATTTAATTTATTGGACGATGTTCATAGTAACTATTATTACGTTTTACTCCGGTATAAAATATATTGTTGTAAATAGAAAATTAATTAGTAAGTTGTTTCTAAGTGAAGCTTAATATTATAGAAAAACTAATTGGCTCGGTATTCTTTACGGGTTATATTAAGTTTGCACCAGGGACCTTTGGTAGTTTGGCTGCAATCTTAATATATTTCATCCCCGGTTTTGAAAATCCGACTGTGATGATTTCGGCAATTACAGTCTGCATAATTTTGGGCATCAAACTGGGCAATAAATTTGAAAAATATTTTGGTAAAGACCCATCGCAATTTACTTTGGATGAGGTTGTAGGAACTTGGATAAGTTTACTTCTTGTTCCTAAAACCATTTTGTTTGTTTCGTTAACTTTTTTAGTTTGGAGAGGGCTAGATATTATAAAACCTTTTCCTGCCGGATTGGCTGAAAAAATTAAAGGCGGAACCGGAATTGTGTTAGATGATATAATTGCCGGTTTTTATTCATTAATAATTATCCACATTATTGTATACTTTGTAAAGTAAATAGGAATTTATTTTAAATGAAAGCACAAATTATAACTATAGGCGATGAGATATTAATCGGTCAAACTGTAAATACCAATGTAACTTTTATTGGGGAGAAACTGACAAATCTGCAAATTGAAGTTATAAAATCTACTGTTATCGGCGATAACGATGATCTAATTATGAAAGAATTTGAAGATGCGTATAATCATGCAGATTTAATAATTGTTACTGGTGGTTTAGGTCCTACACATGATGACGTTACAAAAAGTTGTGTGGTAAGATTTTTTGATACAGAATTAGTAAAAAACAAAGAAGTCCTAAACGATATTAAAGAAATATTTCAACGCAGGGGAAGAGAAGTAACAAAAACAAATGAAGAACAGGCATTAGTTCCAAAGATTGCCGAAGTTATTCGTAATTCGAAAGGTACTGCTCCCGGTATGTGGATTGAAAAAAACAAGAAAATATTTATAGTAATGCCCGGTGTACCTTATGAAATGACTGAAATGATGAATTCAACGGTTATCCCTAAACTTAAATCACTTTTAAAAGACCGGAAGGATTATACTGTTATAAAGAATCTGATGACTACCGGCATCGCAGAATCGCACCTTTATGAAAAACTTGGTGATATTGACGAACTTCTTAACGGTTCTAAATTAGCTTTCTTGCCTAATCAATTTGGAGTGAAATTAAGATTAACTGTAAAAGCTCCTAACGAAGAAGAATGCCAAAATAAACTTTCAGAACTTGAGCAAAGAATACGGACAATTGTTGGAAGATATATCTATGGTAAAGATGACGAAAAACTGGAAGAAGTTATCGGTAGACTTTTAATTGACAGATCATTAAAGGTTGCTATTGCTGAGTCTTGTACAGGCGGCTTGATTTCCTCAAGATTAACTAATGTTCCAGGTAGCAGTGCATTTTTTGAAAGGGGTGTGATTGCTTATAGTAATGCAGCCAAAGTCGAAATTCTTAAAGTTGATGAAGACTTACTTCAAAAATATGGTGCCGTAAGTTTGGAAGTTGCCAGGTTAATGGCTGAGGGAGTTCGAGCAATTTCCGGTACTGAAATCGGATTAAGTGTTACAGGTATAATGGGACCGACCGGTGCTACTCCAAATAAACCGGTTGGACTTGTTTACATCGGTATTTGTGATGAGAATCTTTGTACTGCTAAAGAATTCAGATTTGGCGATGATAGGTTATTAAATAAAGATAGGACTTCGCAAGCTGCACTTGAGATGCTAAGAAGAAATTTGCTCGGCATTCCATATGACGAATAGATTATTCATTACTTTAGATATACCTGAAGATACTCTTGATGAAATTATTAAAACTAGAGATGAATTGTATCAATATGACCGTGTACGTTGGGAAGGGAGGGACAAGTTACACATTACATTAAAATTTTTAGGCGATACCGATTATAAGTTAATTCCCCCTTTGGAAAATATGCTGTATAAAGTTAGTAATGAGTTCCTTGAACAAAAATTATCATTTAATAAATTCGGAATATTCTATAGAAATAAAGAACCTAAAATATTTTGGCTAGGTTTAGATGAAAATAATAATTTAATCAAATTACAAAAACATATTGACGAAGAATGCCGGAAATTAGGATTCGAAAAAGAAAGAAGACAATTTCACGCTCATTTAACAT
>DSBF01000283.1 GCA_011049495.1 Ignavibacteria bacterium | reverse complement strand
CTTCTGAGATATTCCTATTAATACTATGCGCGGCATCGATCAAATTACTTTTGGTGCGCGATAACTCATATGGCAAATCTTTCAGAAGTTCATAAACCAACTTGAAAAGAGTAATTGAGTTTTGCTTTACCCCGTGAAATAATTTTTAACTATGCTCTAAATAATTCTTTAATCTATTCTTTAAATATCTTTTACCATACGTTGTTTTAAGATACTTTTCTCTATGCAGAGCATCTTTCTTATCCAATGAACATTCACAATAGATTAGTTTTAATGGTACTCGTTTCGCTGTGGACATAACTTTTTTAGCATTATGCTCTGTAATTCTTTTTTGAAGATCTTCTGTAAAACCCGTATACAAATTATTGTCAACTAAGTTTTGCAAAACGTATACATAAAACATTTTATCACCTTATTTCACGGGGCAGGCTCTAAGCTTCGTAAAACCACGATTGATATTTTTTCTTTTTAGTTCCACGCTAGCAGTCTTCCATCATTCCATCTTTCCAACATTCCTCTTTTCCCCCTTTCCACCTCTCCACTTTTCCCTCATCCATTTTGGAATATTGTTTTTGATCATTTAACTGCAACAAATATTTGTGTTCGTCAAGTTCTAGATTATAGTATTCTCGTTGTCCTTTAAGAATTTGCTCAGTTGGGGTGTAGAGGGCTTTTTCGTTTGCTTGTATTACGTTGTCGATGTATGTGAAATCACGGCTGTAGTTGCCGTCGCCATTAATGACCTGCTGCTTGTGGTCAATTAAATTTTTCGCCCATAGTGGAATCACCGCCGCGTATGCGCCGTTAGGGTCTTGCCGTTTGCCGAAGACATTGAAGTAACGGAGTCCGATGCACTGCATACCGTAAGTCTTTGCGAAAACATCTGCATAAAGTTCATTGACGTATTTAGTTATTGCATAGGGCGATAAAGGTCTTCCTATTTCTTCTTCAACCTTTGGGAGTTTTTTGGAGTCGCCGTAAGTACTCGAACTGGCAGCATAAACAAAGCGTTTTACTTTTGCATCGCGTGCTGCGATTAATATATTCAAGAACCCATCAATATTTACAGAGTTAGTATTTGCCGGGACTTCAATTGAGCGAGGGACGGAGCCGAGAGCTGCTTGATGGCTTACATAATCGCAATGCATGGTTGCATGAATGCATGTTTGAATGTCACGGATGTCGCCTTCGATGAATGTGAAGTTTGGGTTATCGAGATTATGCTCTATGTTTTTTTTGAAGACGGTGGATAGGTTGTCGAGACAAACCACTTCGTGGTTTTGGGACAGGAAATAATCTACAAGGTTACTACCTATAAAACCAGCGCCGCCAGTAATTAAAATTTTCATAAACTTTTTTTCCCTTTACTTTTGTCTTGACACAAAAGTAACAAAAAGTCAAGGCTGAAAAAGAATCGTCTAAAATTCAATTTCGCTTCACTAAAGAAAATTAACTCGTCCGTTAGTTAACGGACTCAAACAGAATTTTCTTTTAACCGTTTCGCTTCATTGAATTTTTTAACGCCGATTCTTTTTAGGCCAAATGTGTATGTAAAAACTATATAAAATCATTTGTAGTAAAGTCACAGAGACAAACTACTTCGTGTCCCATTCCCAAGAAATGATCGTGAAAAGAAAATATTGGAATGATTGAATGAATCTCACTGCTGTTTTTCATTCATACATTCATACATTCATCCATTCATGAATAGAATTTCTCATCACTTCATTCATATCTCTTTCGCTGCGTGAATGATCCGTCTTCACTCCGTTCCCCACCTTCGTCTGAAAAACGACTTCCTCCTTCGTCAAAATACGACTACGGAGGACAAGTCGGTGGACAGGCGCCGAGATAAGTCCGTCTTCACTCCGTTACGCCGGGACAGGTTGAATGCACAATCAAACTCTACAACCGGAATGGTTGAATGGATGTATGACCCTCTTCCGCTATCGCTGTGGCAGACAGGCAACATGATCTGTCTTCCCCGCCTCGACCGGATACTCATAAATCCGGCGGTTTACACCGAGATAGAAAATACCTTTGCGAGACCTTTTTTAATTTGCTCTAAAACATCTTGATTAATACGACCAATCTGGTTAACAAATCTAAGCTCTGATATTGAACGAACCTGGAAGCAATCTGCTGCCGAGATTTTATTAAGATTATTTTGATTATCGGGTTCGATTTTAACCATCCAAGGAGCTAAACCGTAACTTTCTTTCCAGTTTGTGATAGGAACTATAATTTTCAAAGGTAAACGTCCCAAAGTGTCGTCATTTACAATAACAGCCGGTCTTGTTTTCTTTATTTCGGCACCTAAAGTAGGATCAAGATTAATAAGCCAGATCTCACTTTGTTTCATAAAAATTCTCGAAATCAATTTCGGTAAAAGCCGTTAATTCTCTGTTTGATTTGTATTCCTCCATTAAATCGGAAACAGCTTTTGTCATTTTTTCTTTTATTTCTTTTTCCCGAATTGCTTTTACGGTTTTCTCCAAGATCAACATTTTATCTTCATAGGGTAATTTACCGATTTGTTCTATTATTTCTTTTGTTTCCATAATTTACCTAATGATTTATTTTCTTAAAGATATTTTTTTATAAACAAGAGTATAGTGCTTGCTTTAAGAATGCTCGGTTGTGAATTCTGAATATCACCTACTCTAAAAGACACAAACACAGGTTGTATATTCGTAATTTAATGATTGTGTTTAGCCAAGCTGCTACGCAAGGAATTGAACAGTTCTAATAAAGTTGAATTGCCGCCGTAAGCACATAAAAAGGAAAAATGGAATATTGTCCCGCTACAAACCAGCGGGATGTCGTAAAAATCACTCCAGATTAATGGTATTTGGGAATGATCGAATATTTTGTATTTATTTTGCGAAGGAATCATCCCAATCACCTTTTT
>DSBF01000101.1 GCA_011049495.1 Ignavibacteria bacterium | reverse complement strand
ATTTTGATATTTATGCACTTTGTAAACCTATATATCGATGTAGAAAGTTTGATTTCTGATAACTTATTTGTGGTTTTGCTTATTGCTGTTTTGGTGGGCATGATACCCGAATCCGGTCCTCACATGGTTTTTGTAACGCTTTTTGCCGCCGGCACCATTCCTTTTAGTATTTTGATAGCCAGTTCTATTGCACAAGACGGGCATGGAATGTTACTGCCGAATCAAAGAAAGGTTTTGTAGCTGTAAAAATAATCAATATGATTTACGCATTGATAGTCGGAGGAATTGGTTTATTCTTTGGAATGTAAATAAGTACAAAAAATTAGCATACACAGAATTAAGGATGAAAAGTACGACCGCACAACATTTTGTATAAGTAATGGCAGACGATGTGGTAAATATCAAGGTTTGTAGCCCGCTCAAACTGCGTAGTGGTTTGACAGGAAAGTACCACGCAATCTGCCACTACTCATACAATTTACCGTTGTGGGCAAGCTTTAAATAAAACACAATGAACATTTTAAAGAAAATATTTGGCTTAAGAACAAAAGAAAACAAGAAAGTTGATACTATTCCGGACGAGTTAACTGAATATGCTGAAGAAAAAATCAACAGCATAGAAGATGTTATGAAGGGTTTGTCTTTTACTTTTAATCAAAGATCTTCGTCAACTATAGGCACACCTGAACTAAAAGATGAATTGGAAAAAAATGATTTTGAGCCAATAAATGAAAATGATGATATAAAAGATAAAATACAAGAACTTAAAAAAATCACTGAAAATATAGATACAAAAATAATCTCTAACACGGATTATGATGCATCAATTAATTATAAAATAGATTATTTGAATGAGTTAAATTCTCAACAATTTATAGCAGTTACAACGACAGAAACTCCTTTACTTGTTATTGCAGGAGCTGGTAGTGGTAAAACAAGGGTAATTACATATAAGGTAAGCTATCTTATTGAAAAAGGAATTAACCCTAATAGTATTTTACTTTTAACATTTACTAAAAAAGCGGCAAATGAAATGCTCAATCGAGTTGAAAAACTCTTGGCTAACAAATCAACAAGCAGTGTTTTAGGCGGAACATTTCATAGTTTTTCCAACTATGTACTTAGAAAGTTTGGCAACTTAATAGGCATAAGTAATAGTTTTTCTATTATAGACACTGAAGATGCTTCGGATATAATTGATTTGCTTAAAACGGAACTAAATATATCAGGAAAGAAAAAAGGAATACCTTTCCCCAAAAAATCAAAAATCCAGACAATTATTTCTAAGTCGAAAAATCTTGAGTGTAATATAAGCGAAATCGTAAAAAAATATTACAATGAGAATTTTGAGTATGTCAATGAAATTGAAACTATTGCTCAAGCATTTGAAATTTATAAAAAAACAGCAAACTTATTAGACTACGACGACTTGATGTTAATCTTACGAGACAACTTAAAGAAAAATTCACAATTCAAAAGAGCAATTCAAAAATCTATTGAATATATTCTTGTTGATGAGTACCAAGATACAAATAATGCTCAAAGAGAGATCGTTGAACTTCTAGCAGATAAAAATGGCAAAATAACTGTTGTGGGTGACGACTCGCAAAGTATTTATGCTTTTCGGGGAGCCAATTTTGAAAATATTCTTAGGTTTCCTCAAAATCTCCCCAACTGTGGAGTCGTTAAAATTGAAGAGAATTACAGAAGCGAACAAGGAATATTGAACTTCACAAACGATATTATACTCAATGCAAAAATTGGGTTTAAGAAAAACCTGTTTTCTCAGCGTGTTTCAAGAAAAAAACCTATAATTAAAAGACTCTCAGACGGAATAGCCGAAGCTGAATATATTGTTAATAAAATACTTGAAATCAGAGAAAATAATCTAGACTATAAAGATTTTGCAATATTAACACGTGCAAGTTGGCATTCAAATTACGTTCAGACTGAATTAATAAAAAGAAAAATACCTTTTATTGTTGTTGGTGGAATTAAATTTAGTGAACGTCGGCACATAAAAGACATTGTTGCTTTTATTAAAATAACAATAAATTCTATTGATGCGATTGCTTGGCATAGGGTGCTTCAATTAATCGAAGGTATCGGCAAGATTCGTGCAAAAGAAATAGTTCAAGTTATTCATAATAACAAAGGGATAATTGATTTTTCAGGATTTGAAAAAAGGAAGTATTATCAAGAGATTAAAGTACTTCAAGATTTATTTAACAAAGTTATAGATGAGAAAATGCCAGTATTGCAAATAATTGAGCATATTTTAAATTATTACAGACCAATACTCAAACAACTAGAAGATGATTTTGAAGTTAGAAATAAAGACTTGGACATATTTATATCAATTGCGCAAAATTATAATTCAATAGAAAATTTTTTAGCAGATTTTACTTTAGAGCCCCCTTCAAATAGATATCAAGATGAAACAACACCAAATATTAGAACAGATGAAAAACCGCTTGTAGTATCCACAATACATTCTTCAAAAGGCTTAGAGTGGCACACCGTTTTTATCCCTTTTGCTCTTGACGGCCTACTTCCTTCTTCTAAGTCTTTCGGAAGTATTGAAGAGATTGAAGAAGAAAGGAGATTGTTTTATGTTGCTTCGACTAGGGCTAAAGAAAACTTATTTATTACAATGCCGTCGTATGTGAGTTCATGGGATGCTGTTTTTACAAAACCGTCAAGATTTATTTATGAAGTGAAAAGTGAATATTATGTTATCGAGAACTAAAGCCATCCCACAACAGAGTGTATAAAAAATAGCGGTTTCAGTGCTAAATTGAAGGTCGGTACTTTTAATAAAAGTAAGTGCCAAACAGAAAGTAACTTGCTTATAATTCCGCTACTTTCTTTGTTGCCGAGAAAGCATTACTAACCAAGACGTTAAATATGTT
>DSBF01000205.1 GCA_011049495.1 Ignavibacteria bacterium | reverse complement strand
GATTGTATGTTTGCTTCTTCATTTGTATCCCAGGTTATTTTAGGATGATTATTATACCACGCAATAGTTACCCCGCGAGGTTTTGAAGGAGCCCCATTTGCAACATTTACTGCATTCCCGGCAATCAATCCGTCCATACCCAAGATATCTGTTCCAGCCATTTGCATCATAGCTATACTGACCGATTTTGTCGGAGGTACGTTGTAGTATTTCATATACATCAGTAGGGGTTAAAGTACTGTTTACCGAAAGCATTAATGCAACTGTAGCGCTTACAAAAGGAGCCGAAACAGAAGTAGCCGCCCAAATATGTACTGTACCGGTTGCACTTACATCACTGAGAGCTCTATAATAAGCACCGGGTGCACCAAAGTCAATAAATGCACTTGTTGGATTGCTAATTGGATCAGTTCCAGGACTATAATTAAATCCATCTAAAAACTCTTCAGTTCCACTGTTTAAATAAGTTGCACTCACCGCTATTACTTGACCGGTAGCTCCAAAATTATATGCCGCTGGATAATATACAGTAGGTTGTGTCGCATCATTCCCGGCTGAAGCTACACAAATTCTTCCCTGTTGCAACGCCCATTCTATAGCATCTTCCAATTGATAGTA
Source organism: Ignavibacteria bacterium (assembly GCA_011049495.1). Lineage (GTDB taxonomy): Bacteria > Bacteroidota > Ignavibacteria > Ignavibacteriales > Melioribacteraceae > SURF-28. Next base: position 2,300 of record DSBF01000205.1, on the reverse strand, counting down.
ATTATAGCTCGTAATCCAGCTAAAATTAATAATATCTGCTCCTGCATTTACCAACTGTGTTATTGCATCTGGTGCACTTGACCAACCCCATAATCTATTTAGAAGTAAATTCACATTCCAACCTAAACTTGCAATGTCGGAATTATTATTAGTTAATGCCCCTACAACACCGGCAGTAATAATACCGTGCCCACCATAATTACCATCAAGATTATCCCAAACAACTTTGCCTGTTAATTCAGAATGAAGCTGGGCTACACCACCATAGCTATCGCTGAATCCAACTCCAATAAGTGGAGAGCCTGTCGTTATATCCCAAGCTTGTTCAGCATTTATAACATCGAATGACCATCGGTAATCTTCATCTTGATAATAGGGATCATTCGGAGATGTAGTTAAATAAGCAATAATCGGTCCTTCAGCATATTCAATATTTTCTGATGATTCCAATATTTTTACAACTTCATCGATTGGGACTTTGTTTTCAAATTCAAGTCTATAAATTTGTGAGAGATCATTTACCCGAACTATCTCGTTAGTACGTTTGTTAGTTGCAAGAGTATCTCCCCAACTTGCATTAGGAACTGATTTTGTAATTGAAAATTCACCATACTTTTCTCTTAAGCTGTTCAATAATTGTTTAAAATTAGAAAATAGAATTCCATTAGCATTTATTACCCCTTCACCTCGTTCAATATCAATCATTTTCTTGTTAAATTTAAACGTAACTAAAGTAGAGTACACATTCTCATTCGCGTCTTCATAAATATTTGCTTCACTTATCATGTTTGGGGCTGTTATCTCTTTTAGTTGTCCTAATAGTGAACTGCTTATTAGAATAGCAACGAATAATATAGTTCTAATTTTTAATCCAGTTTTCATGACCCTTTCTCCATTTTTAAAAAATCTATTAACGAATTAAAACCATTTTTTTAGTTTGTTTAATGGTTTTATTGATACCGAGTTCATTATTGCTTATAGTTAACTGATAGTAATATACTCCGCTTGGTAGATCACTAGCGTTAAAGTAAATTTCGTAAAATCCCGCTAGTTGTTTCTTGTTTATCAAAACAGAAATCTCTTGCCCTAAGCTGTTATAAATCACCAATTTTACTATTGAAGATGATTTTAATGTATAACTAATGGTGGTTGTAGGATTAAAAGGATTCGGATAGTTTTGCTCTAGTTTAAACTCCTTTATTTTATTATCGCCATCCTCATGAACATGTGTAATAACATCGAACATCCAGCTCCGTTTGGATGGCCAGGAATAAGGAAGACCACCGGCCGGGATCTCATACTCTGCTCCACTGGCAAGAAATAAGTTCTCATTCGACATTTGTAAGTTGTTATAATCTAAAAATATATTTACCGGAAATGATTCCTTGTAAACCGGTGTTAAACTAATTGGGTCATATATTTCCCAAGTATCTTCGGTAGTTTCAGGTTGGGCATCACCACCCAAAATATATAGTTTATCTATTTCCGAGAGATAATATATCTTGTGGCCTGTTCGATAAGCCAACATATCATCAACTGAAAACCATTGATTTTCATTTGCATTATATACTTCGCAGCTTTTCAACCATGGGTAAAGCGGATTGCCTCCACTTACAAATACGTTCCCATTTTTTAGTAATATTGCACTATGATCCCAACGATTCTCCAACATCGGTTCTACCATAGTCCAACTATCAGCAACAGGATCATATATTTCACATTCATTAGTACTCAGGTTTTCATTAAATCCTCCAGTTACCAATACTCTTCCATCTTGCAATAATGTTGCTGTATGCTGCCTACGACTAATATTCATCGAAGACAAGGTTTTCCATTCTTTACTCCATACATCGTACACTTCCGCAGCTTTTAAAGTAATTAGATCATGAGTTGTCGAATCGATATATCCACCACCAGCAACCAATATATTTCCATTCTTTAGCTTTGTAATACTTGGCCTAATCCATCTATAAGTAGGAATTGAATCCGCCATGGTCCAAGTCTCGTTTTCCGGATTGAAAAGTTCACAGCTTTGTTCTTTGTAACCCCCAATGGCAAGAACTTTACCAGATTCTAACAACACAAGTGTATGGGAATCTCTCGCAATATTCATTGGTGTTGTTTGTCTCCATTTGCCCAGAGAAAAATCGTAGATCTCCGCACTTGCTTGAATACTATCTATACCACTACCACTAACAAGTATATTACCATTCGGTAGTTCAACCATTGCGTGACCAACTCGAGCGACATTCATCGAATCAAGTTCAATCCAGTTCCCGTAATTTTGAGCAATGCTACAT
>DSBF01000077.1 GCA_011049495.1 Ignavibacteria bacterium | reverse complement strand
TCCGCCATTTGTTCCAAAGTTTTGTTTTGGCGGTGGAGCAGGTCTATTTTGTCGTCAAGGCTGGAAAGTACTTCGGCTATGGATTTTTGTTCGGGGAGTTCAGGTATGTTTAATTGGAGTCCTAAAATATCTCCTTTTGAAATATTAGCTTGATTTGCGCTACCTGATGAATTATTTGCCAAGGTATTTTGAACTTCCTCATCCTTAAATAGATAATATATAAAGTCAAGGTCGGCATCTTTTTTTACAACCAATTTACCAACTCGTTGATTCAGTAAAGCTTGAACATCAAGTTTATATTTTGAGACATCGCCAACAACTTGTGTCAAAGCTTGTGGATGATTTCCGGTCATCGCAATAAGAACATCACCTTTTAAAATCAAATATCTGGATAAGGATTCGTCAAATTCATGGTAGACCACATCTTTTAAATTAGTATCTCCATTGGCAACATTTTTTATTTTAATGACTGGTAATGTTCCTGCAACATGATTCTCAGTGAAGTTTGCAGATTTAAAAGCAAAACCGCTTATTAAATCAATATAATCACCAATTATTACTTCTTTCCACTCAATCATAGCTTTCTCAGATTTGAATAAAATTTGTATAGGGCATAGTCGAAGGATTTGTAATATTTAAATGCATCTTTTGTTTTATGTTCTCTTATCATTTGATTATACTTATTTTTTAACCAACCATACTTTACCAATAAGTCATATTGACTACCGTTTAATCCCTTTCGAATTATTCGCTTTAAATGGTTTATGTGTTCAATAAAACCATATTCCGGTTCATCATATTCTGATTGACATTTTGAAAAATAGTCGATATAGTACATGCCATCGCTATCAAGCGAAACTATTTTTTCTATTTCTTCTTTTTCATGTTCGGGCTGGTGATGGTCTGCATGAAATATTGAACCTATTTCAATTATTGATTCATGTAAAATTATTCTTGGGTAAATTGCAGCTTTTGTTTCAGCTTCATATGCATCTACCAGAGCAGGTCCAAATATTATTTTATCATTATGGACTAATTTACCAAATGAAATAGCGCCTCTGCAAATAATATCAAATTGAAGAAAATTCATCAATAACCATTGTATCTGAAGCAATGTAAAAAAAACTTCACTTTGAATATTTAAGGGAAAAGAAATTACAATTGAATCGGAAAACTGAGTGACTATTTTTTCTTTGGTGATTTTTTCACTTTCAGGTCTGTCAATATCCAACACTTTTCGCGCTAACAAAAGTGCTTCATTTAATTCTGCAATTTTTTGTTCATTATCAATAAGTTGATTATTTTTTTTGAAAGTGGTTTTATCGAGATGTGATTTAAAACCTAAAATATCAATAAAAGCGACTATTCTATCCTCGTATTTCATGTTTTACTCTTTTCATCTGTGTTACTATTTGAGTCCTTCCACTCACTCATCCTCGCATCTCCCTCCAATATTCGTAATCATATTCATTGCATCCATCTCCATTTTAGAAAAAGCAAACCATTTTTTGCCCAAATCTTTCAGGCTGGCTCCAAAGTGGTAAACAGTGGTTTCGTCAATCATTAAAAAGCGGTCGCCTGTCTGCGTGCTACGCACAGGCAGGTGGGCTTTATTAAATTTTTCAATTTCAATTCTGGGGTATTGAGCGTTGTGTTTTTCCAAATCCTGCTTTAATGTTTTTGAAATTGTTTTGGTGTAGATTTTTACGGTTACATTTTTGTTTCGTTTTGTAAAGAGTTGCAAAACTGTTTCGTCCACATAATTGTCAATCAGGATAATTGATTTTTTGGCGGTTTTAATCAATTCTGCTACAAACACATAAGCATCGAAAACCTGCCCATCGTAAAAGATGCCTTGACTGGGCTTAATGCTTTTATCTTCAAGGGCTTTAAAGATTTGTTCGAATTTATTGTCGGTGTCAATTTGCTTTTGTTCCACTTTGTCAAGCCTTTGGAAAATGCCTGCGTTTACAGATATAAATTTTCGCATTTCAACAAAAGCATCCATAATTTTAATACTTACCTGTATTGCCGTATCGCTACGCAGAACTGCCGAAAGCATAGAAACGCCTTGCTCCGAAAATACGTATGGAAGATATTTTCGATGTTTCCCCCTTTGACTTTCTAAGGTCGCAATTCGCGACCTTAAAGAATTATTCTCATTTTCTAAGGTCGCAATTTGCGACCTCAAATTTTCGTACTCTTCTTCGGATAACTGAAAACGAAACTTTTCCGGAAATCTATTAATATTTCTTTTTACTTGCTCGTTTAACCTTTTAGGTTCTACGTCATACATGTCAGCCAAGTCACTATCAAGCATTACCTGAACTCCACGAATTGTGTAAATCTTGTTTTCAATTTCCGGCAAGCTGTATTTTTCTATTTGTTTACTCATTTTATTATCCGGTCATAATTTGTTACCGGTCTCAATTTGCGACCTGCTAAATTAAACTGCATTTATGAACTGTCGCAAAATTTGCGACAGTTGCTTCTTTATCAAGTTCAGCTTCAGAAAAAACAATATTAATCTTAGCCTTATTCATTTTTTAACTCAATTTTAGCCAAATTCTCTGTAATCCGTTGATTTAATACTGCTTCTTCCTTTAGCTGTTTTTCAAATTCAGCTTTTAGGCTTTCAAATCGTTCGGTAAAATCAAAGTCATCTATTTCATCTGCCAACCCAACATATCGCCCGGGGGTGAGCACATAATCCAGTTCTTTTACTTTCTCAATGCTTGCAGAATTACAGAAACCTTTTACATCTTCGTAGTTGCCATCAGGATTTCGCCAGTTGTGGTAAGTGTCGGCAATGATTTTGATATCTTCTTTTGAAAGTTCACGAGTTCTGCGGTTTATCAGATGTCCCATGTTTCGGGCATCAATAAAAAGTATTTCGTTACTGCGGTCACGGTATTTGCC
>DSBF01000507.1 GCA_011049495.1 Ignavibacteria bacterium | reverse complement strand
TTTGTAACTTGTTTAAGTTTTATCTTGTCTTGAAACGATGATGAATTATTAGTCAAATAATTTTGAGTGATAAAATCTTGTTTTATTGGGTCTGTTTCTGAATCTCTCAAAGCGATTAAAAAAATTAGTGTTGTTGTAAGTCTTTGTTGACCATCAACTATTACCGATTTATTTGCAAAACCAGCTTTTTCCTCTTTAATTACAACTGTTCCAAAAAAGTGCTCTAATTTGTCATGTTGTTTGGAATCCAATTCTGATTCAATAATTCTTGATATGTCACTAAAATATCTTTCGATTTCAGGTCTTCCCCAAGCATAAGCTCTTTGGAAAGGAGGTATAAAAAATGAAGTTGCATTTTTTGATAAAACATCATTTATTGAATGGCTTTCTGTTTTCATATATATTTTTTCTGCTCGTTAATTTCTTTTTCTTAAGGTTGCACCTAACGTCTCAATACACGCATTGCGTGTATTAGGACTATATGTTATATTAACCTTCGTTTAACACTAAATTAAACCATGTTATATGAAGAAGCAAGAATTACTTGAGCAATTTTCAAATAAACTTGAGATTGAAAATTATTCTGCGCAGACAATCAGAAGTTATTAACAATCCAAATATTTCTGTCGCTTACGATAAAGCAGAAAACAGACTTCACACAGCAAAAGCGATTATGTCTTTGACGATGTGGAATTAGGAATGCTGGTGTGAATTGTATTATTTACTTTGAATAAATAAATCAATTCTATCGATGAATTCTTTCATTTCTTCAAATAGTAAATTGACCTCATCTTTTTCGAACTCAACGAAAGTATCATAGTCACCGCTTGTACGGGACTCATAAGCACTCTTAAAAGTTTCGCCGTATTTTTTATCAATCTTGCCAGGTTTAATAAATTCTCGATTAAACCAGCCAATTAGTTGATGGTGTTTAGAAGTCTCAAATTTTTCACTTAAAGCTAGAGCTAAAACTGAATAAAAGATTCCATAGTAAATTCGGTTAACTGCTGTTTGAAGCTGATTGTTTTCAATAAGTAAGTTAACCACTTCAATAGTATCTTTGGCTTGCTTAATCCGGTAATTAATAAGTTGAGTTCTTTCTTGCTCAGATAAATTCACGCGTATATTCCTTCTTGAATTGCATTTTGATATACTGGTTGCTTACCGCGTAAAGAGTTTACCTCATTTGAAGAAAGTATATGAATATCAGTAATAATGTTATACTCTAAGTCTATATCATAACTTATTGAATAAATTTTTCGTTTTGTTTTCCAATCGATTTTGTTTTTTAGGATAATCAACAAATCATAATCTGAGTCTCTTTGAGCAGAGCCTGAAGCTTGTGAACCAAATAGGATAACTTCAACAACATCGATTTCCGGAAGACGTTGAATTTTTTTCTTTATCTGTTTTAATACTGCCTTTCGAATTTCCATTGTTTATCAATTCTAATGTTTTCTTTACTATAATTGACTAAAGTTAACTAAAATTTACCAAAGTTGATTATTTTTGCACAGATTTTTATTGTATTTTGACATTAATCATCTAATAGAATTTTCAATAAACAAATGTCACTCTACAAATATATTTGCACTAAATGCAGCAAAGAATTTGATTCTGTATTAATAGAATCTAAGATGATTTATCTTTGTCCCGATTGCGGAAGCTGTAAAAAAAATCAACCTCTAAAAGGTGTGCTTACAGTTGAATACGATTATGATCAACTTAAAAGCATATACACAAAAGAAAATTTTTTAAGCTTTACAGCCGGAGAAATTTGGTTATACCCGGACCTTTGTCCGATTGATTTTAACAAGATTGATAAAATTGATTTAGAAAAATTATCTCTACCAGCTAATCAAATACTGAAATACAATGTTGATGGAAGAGAGTTATTCTTCCAGGATGAAACTAGAAATCCCACGTATTCATACAAAGACCGTGCTTCAATCTTAGTTGCTCTTAAAGCAAAAGAACTTGGTATAAACGAAATTGCCGCAGCATCAACGGGAAATGCGGGTTCATCACTCGCCGGGATTTGTGCGAGACTTGGAATGACTTCACACATCTTCGTTCCAAAAAATATTCCCGAAGCAAAGCGTATTCAAATTCAATCCTACGGAGCCAACATTTATTTAGTTGACGGCGATTACGATCAAGCGTTTGATTTATGCTTAGAGGTATCATCAAAAAATAATTGGTACAACCGAAACACAGCTTACAATCCTTTGACAATTGAAGGAAAGAAATCGGCTGCTTATGATATTTTTATTAACACAAAAAGCGAACTGCCGGACTATATCTTCGTTCCGGTTGGTGACGGTGTAATTATAAGCGGAATTTACAAAGGATTTCTTGAGTTAAAGAAACTTGAGTTAATAGATGAACTTCCAAAATTAATAGCAGTTCAAGCTGAAGGAAGCAGCGCTGTTGTCGATTACATTTCTTCCGAAGTTTTTGAATATAAACCGGCAAATACAATTGCCGATAGTATAAGCGCCGGCGCTCCGAGAAACCTTTATATGGCGGCAAATGCAGTAAAAGAATCAAACGGATTTGGAATTAAAGTTAATGATGATGAAATATTATCCTCACAAAAAAAACTCGCACACAAAACCGGGCTGCTTGTTGAACCTTCTTGCGCTTCAACTTTTGCCGCATATCAAAAAGTAAAAAATAAGTTTGAAAAAGATGAAAAGGTAATGCTATTAATGACCGGAAGCGGGTTAAAAGATTTTGAAGCATTGAAAGTGTGGAATGAAAAACCGGTTGCTAAAAGCAGTGAAGTGTGGAAATCTTTATTAGCACAATAATCTTCACTGACTCTCTCCCATCTCACTTAATTTGCAATTGATTCTATACAAATATGCTATTATATTATTACACATAATATGTGTGAGGAAATTATGCCTAATATAAC
>DSBF01000275.1 GCA_011049495.1 Ignavibacteria bacterium | reverse complement strand
TCTTAAAGATGATAAATTTGCTTCGGATGTTAGAACTGCATTTTCCGAACTAAATTTATTGAGTAAAAAAACATCACAATTAATTGATGAAAATCGTGTCGGTATAAAATCACTGATTGATTCGTCAAAAAATCTTGTTACAACTACAAATGAATTTCTTCAAAACAATAGTAATGCTTTAACAAAAACGATCGAACAAACAAGTACGTTGGTTGAAAATTCAAATCAATTTATTGTAAAATTAGATTCACTAATGAAAGAAATTCAATCACGTGAAAATAATATTGGCAAATTACTTTATGATGAACAGTTTTATGACGATTTAAAATTATCATTGGAAAATCTCAAAGAACTGACAAGCATTTTGATTGAACAGCTAAAAAATGAAGGCATAAACGTTGACGCAAAGATTAACTTATTCTAGTATCATTTTTCTATTACTCTTTTTACCCTCGCACAAATATGCATCCGGTGAACTTGTATATTCACAAAATGGAATGGTTGTTTCGGCTAGTCAAACAGCTTCTGAGGTTGGGGTTGATATTTTAAAACAAGGAGGCAATGCAATTGATGCAGCAGTTGCAACCGGCTTTGCTCTCGCTGTTACTTATCCCTCTGCAGGTAATATCGGTGGCGGTGGATTTATGGTAATTAATATTAATGGACATAATACCACGATTGATTTTCGCGAAACTGCTCCCTTTGCAGCAACCGAAAAAATGTTATTGGATGAAGAAGGGAATTATAATACAAAGAAAAGTTTACATGAATGGACTTCAGTTGGAATCCCCGGTTCAGTAGCCGGTTTAATATATGCGCTTGAAAAATACGGAACCATGAATTTAAGAGAAGTGATTCAACCAGCAATAGATTTGGCTGAAAACGGATTTGTGTTAGATTATTGGCTTACTGAGTCAATTAATAAATTTTATTCCTCTTTTTCTTCGATTGAATCATCAAAAAATATTTTTACTAACAAAGGTGATTCATTAAAAATGAACTCTCTTTTTGTTCAAAAAGATTTAGCTAATACTCTTAAGTTAATTCGTGATAATGGTAAAGACGGATTTTATAAAGGTATAATTGCCGATATTTTTGTAGAGCAATCAAGAAACAACAATGGATTGATATCGTATGAAGACCTTGAAAATTATAAAGCAATTGAACGCGATCCTATTATTAGTAGTTATAAAGAGTATCAAATAATAGGAATGCCACCTCCATCTGCCGGCGGAATCGGTATTGCACAAACATTAGCAGTTCTTGAAAAATATAATTTTACAAAAGAGCAATGGGCATCATCAGGGTATATTCATACTATTTCTGAAATTCTTAAATATGTTTATGCTGACAGAGCCGAATATATTGGTGATAACGATTTTCATGAAGTGCCGATAGATTATCTTCTTTCCGAAAATCATATTAATGATATCTATTCTAAAATAAGTGAGACCGCAATTCCTTCTTTGGAGATTAATAATATTCATTATTTCCCGTCTGAGAAAACAGAGACTACTCATTATTCGGTTATTGATAGAGATGGGAACGCCGTAAGCACAACTGTTTCACTTAATTCTTCATACGGTAATAAAATTGTATTGGATGGAGCCGGATTTCTGTTAAACAATCATATGGATGATTTTACTGCAAAAGTTGGAGTTGAAAATCAATTTGGTATTGTAGGAAGTGAAGCCAATAAAATTGCACCAGGTAAAAGAATGTTGAGTTCAATGTCTCCAACTATTGTTTTGAACGATGACAAACCTTTCCTTATACTTGGTTCTCCAGGTGGATCAACAATTATCACATCCGTTCTTCAAGTAATTATTAATGTACTTGAATTCAACATGAATATTAGAGATGCTATTAATGCACCACGTTTTCATCATCAATGGCTGCCGGACGAAATTGTTCTTGAATCTTATGGAATGACTGAAGACGTAAAATTTAATTTGATAAATAGGGGACATAAGCTAAAAGAAATTAGTATTTTAGGAAGAGTAGAAGGAATACTTTTTGATAAACACAATAATCTTTATTGGGGCTCTTCAGACAAAAGAGGATTTGGAAAAGCAGTAGGTTACTAAAATGGTACTCGGAATCGGAATAGATATAATCGAAATAGAACGAATTAAACAAAGTGTTGAAAAATTCGGCGATCATTTTTTGAATAAAATATTTACAAAAGGTGAACTTGATTATAGTTTGTCAAAGAAGAATAAATATCAACATTTAGCTGCAAGATTTGCCGCAAAGGAAGCAATTGCAAAATCTCTTGCCGGTGGCGATAATAAAGGATTTCGTTGGAAAGATATTGAAATCTATAATGAGAAAAACGGCTTACCGCAAGTTAGATTAAACGGTGATTTAAGAAAATTTATTAGCAATGATAAATCATTGAAAATTACTATGAGTCACTCTGATAATTACGTTACCTGCTTCGCTATTCTTTATCTATCAAATCACAACTCATCCAATTGATTAAAAAATAATTCACACTTAGTTTTAGGATCAGAGGATTATTAGGTGGGAAAATTTTGTAAAACTAGTTTTTAAAAAACTCTATAACAAATTTGGGATAAACCTTCGAGGTAAGGGTATGCGTTTTATGTAGTTTTTCCTCGAAGGTTGCTAAGATGGATAGCAACGTTGAAGGTCAAAAACAAGTGACTCGCCAGTCGTCAGACCACGACGCACCCTGTCGGGAGTTCGGTCGAAGACTCCGTTGGAGTCTCCAGACTCTAACGAGCGAAGTCTGACGACCTTCAACGTTAATAACTTATAGCCGCAAACATCAGGCAGGCTTTATCTCTGCGGTGGTAACCTCTCGGAATCAAAACAAAATCCTTAGTACCGACAAGTAGTGCGGTTTTTTCAATTAGCAAAAAAATAACTTCATATAATTCAATCACATACGGAG
>DSBF01000098.1 GCA_011049495.1 Ignavibacteria bacterium | reverse complement strand
CTGGTTCCCGTCGTACGGGCCCGAAATGCGCGGCGGAACAGCCAACGTAACCGTAATTGTGAGCGATGAACGCATCAGCTCGCCGGTTTTAAACGAGTACGATACGGCCATTATTCTGAACCAGCAGAGTATGGATAAGTTTGAAAAGGCCGTAAAACCGGGCGGTACATTGCTGTACGATCCCAACGGTATTGTAAAGCATCCTACCCGGAAAGACATCAATATTTACAGGGTGAAAGGGACACAAACAGCTGTTGAAATGGGAAATCCCAAAGTGTTTAACATGATTGTACTGGGCAGTTTCCTGAAGGTAAAACCTCTTTTGAAACTCGGCAATGTAGAGAAAGGACTGGAAAAATCACTGCCCGAGCGCTACCACAAGCTCATTCCGCTAAACCTTGAAGCCATTAAAAAAGGACAGGAGATTGTGGAAACGGTGCAGGAGGTGTGAATGAATTAGATCAAATCACATCATTATAGGAGGTGGGTTTCAATTTCAATGATGAATTCTTGTGTTTTTACCATTAGTGGTTTAACTGTTTCTTCATCAAAGTCAAAAAGATCACCATAATCCCCTTTTTGCCTGTAATCGAATAATTTAGAAAATAGTTTTCCATTTTCCTTTGAAACTTTTCCTGTTTTTACGAAGTGAAGACTAAATTGCCTTCTTGCACCATCATGTGACTGGGTTTCAATTTCAGATTTTAGCAGAAGTGAAATAACTGCATAAAAACATGCGTAATATAATCGGTTAATTACAGCTTTCCATTTGTTATTGCCAGCCAGAATCAAAGCTTCTTCAAAGGATTCTTTGGCCCGGTTAAACCTGTAAAGAATATAATCATTCCGGTTTTCAATAATCATAGCCTTATGCCCTCTCTTAAAATGTTTTTGTACAAAGGAGAAAAAGCCAAAATGGAACTCCAGTATTTTTTCGGATAAATAAACGCAGATATAATTTGTCCGGAATCCAATTCAAGGTCATAAAGCCCATCTCTGAATTTATCTTCTATTTCGTTTGTAACTTTAGGTTCATCAACAAGGATAATTATGTCCCAGTCTGAATCGGACCGGAAATCTCCTCTTGCTCTGGAACCAAAAAGAAACGCTTCAGCAGAGGGATCCTGGTTATGAATTGTTTTTGATATTCTGTCAGTTAATGTATCTGAATTCATAAATTCCAATTTTTACAAATTTAGCAAAAAAGTTAAAGATAGATTTAACTTGCTTCTGAGGTTTAAATATTACTCCAGATTCCAATCCCTCTCTTTTGTGCAATTTTCTGTTGCTCCAAAAATCTTTCAACATATTTCACATTTGGCGGGTAAGTTGAAATAACTGCCAACCCTTCCAATAACAATTGTTCGTTAAGTAAAACATCATCAACATAAACATAGGCCAGCAAACGCTTAAACATATCATATATTTCCACATCAAATTCAAGCCTGACATATTTCCCCTCAATTGCATTTTTCGTAAACTCTGTAGCTTCAGGTCCAAATGGTTCAACATCGCGTCTTGGATGGACGGTTTCAGGGGTATCAATTCCTATTAATCTGACCCTTTCATCTGTTTCAATAACAAATGTGTCTCCATCAATAACTCGTTTTACATGAGCAATATAAGAATGCCCTGGCTGATAGTTTTTAGTGTATTGAGATAAATACCTATTTAAGTTCAAAAGTTTAATATTAACTGCAAAATTTAAATTGGCCTCGCCCACTCCTGCAGTTGTAATCCCAACGACTTCACCTTGCATATTTAGCAGAGGTCCGCCACTACTCCCATGTGTAATTTCTGTTGTTGTTTGGATCAAGTTTCCGTTGTCCCGGTAACCTGAAACAATTCCTTTGGAAAGTGTATTTTCAAGACCCCTGGGATTTCCAATGGCAAAGACATCTTCGCCTATTTCAGGATTTCTTTGTGCAATTGGAATGGGAGTAAATTGGACTTTGCTGTTTAATCTTACCTTAAAGATGATAAAATCATCTTCAGTGCTTTGGGCAAGAACACGTTCTACTTTTAATTCTTGACCATTGGCTGTTTTTATAATTTCCATCCCTTTGGTTGTACCTTCAAATACATGGTAATTGCATACTGCAACACCATCTGCAGAAATGAAAAAGCCAGAACCCTGATAATCCAATAAACCATCAGAAGTGAAAACCATAAATACTGCTGACTGGTATTTTTTAAAGAGTTGATTTAAAGGGAGCCTGGCTGATTGTGGTTCTCCAATTCCTGATTGTTTTTTGGTTACAGGCTCTTTTTTTGAGTAAGTTTTAATAGGTCTACTGTTAGTTTTTCTGCCTGATTTACGTTCACAAGAAGAAAAAGAAAACATTATTATTGCAATAATAAGTAAGATATGAAATTTATTCATTTTGTACTTCATTTTGAATTCTTTTACTTGCATCGATAATACCTGGCTTTGGCACTAAATGAATTAAGAACCTTTGATTCAGTTTTTCTTCATCCTCTCTCATAGTACCACCTGTTCCGCTCCCTGAAATCAATACCTCACAATTTTTCCCGAAATCAATTCCCTTTCTATCCCAAATATTTTTTAAAGTTAAAGCGCGTTTATAACTTAATTCAAAATTATGAGTATCACTTGCATTATCTTTTGAAGCCTGGCCCTCAATAATTAATAGATATTGTATATTGGAATACCTATGAGTAATAGAAGCTATTGAATCTTTAATTGAATAGCCTGCATTTTCAAGTTCTGTTTTTGTTTTTTGATCAATGTCATATTCAGAGAATCTATCCCTTTCAAAATTTGCCTGGATTTTAAGTATGTGTTTTTTGTATTCTTCCCTATATTCAAAATAAGTTGTATCAATTTTACTGGTTGCTTCTTCTATTTCTTCAATCTTATCTAATTGAGCCTGTGTAGCTTTTATTTTATTGTGAAGCAAAGCTATTGTT
>DSBF01000091.1 GCA_011049495.1 Ignavibacteria bacterium | reverse complement strand
TTAAATATTGATGATATGCTTGTTGATGGAATCAAATATCCTATTGTTGCTGATGCCACAAAAATTTTAACTGAAGCAGGTTTTCGCTATAGAGATAGGGTTATTTGGAAAAAACCGGATGGATATTTAAGAATAATGAGAAGAAGCAAAGTGATAAGACAAAATCCATATCCGATGTATTATTACCCGGATAATCTTCTTGAAAGTTTATTGATATTCCAAAAGGGGAAGTTTGATTATAGAACAAAGACAAAGGATGAGCGAGAGGATTCAAAAGTTGATATTGAGGAATACGGTGCAAAGAAATGGTACTCCACTTTGTGGGAAATAAATAATGTGCTTCCTGGAGCTAAGTTAGAAAAAGGTGTGGCGGCATTTCCTGATGAAATTCCGTATAGATTTATAAAATTATTTTCATATAAAAACGAAATTGTATTAGACCCATATATTGGCAGTGGAACCACAATGAAAGTAGCTAGAATGCTAAGTAGGCACAGCGTTGGATATGATATTGATTCAAAGCTAGTTGATGTAATAAAAAAGAAAACGGGATTTGAGGGACAAAATAATTTAGGAACTGATAAAGATAAATTAGTTATACATTTTCGCTAAATAGTGCAGATTGTAAATTCACATTAAGGTTTTCAACTTCTTTTAAGTCATAATTTGCTATTAACAACTCTTCCCCTTTGGCGGAATTTTTTTTCTTATAATTGTTCATTCCATATTGAAGCTGCCATTCAATAATAAAATAATCCTTATATAATTCTTTAACAAATTCGCTATTGTCATAAGTAATCAGCCAGTTAAACGTACAAGAATTTAATTTTTGGAAAAATAGTTCATGGTCGAAATTAACATGTAAGTTTCCATTTTTACCGTATAGTTTTGATTTTGTAGCTGAATAGTAAGGTGGATCTAAAAAAATAAACACATCATTACCATGTTCTTCGAGCAAAGCAGAATAATCTGTATGGGAAAATTCAATATTCTGAATAATCTTAGAAGTGCTTTTAAGTCTTTCTATTGATGATTTTGTGAATCTTTTTTGAAATGCTTGTTCAGAATAACCTCCTGAATCAACCACGCCAGAAAAAGTGATTCTGTTTAATAAAAAAAAGTCTACAGCTCGTTGTAAAGATGTTAAATCATCATTTCTTTTTTTCATAATGCTATCAAATAATCGTCTGCCGTTTTTTTCGATTTCGTACACTTTATAAATCTCATTTATCATGTTCTCCGAATTTGACTTTAATTCATTCCAAAAACAGAATAAATCATAATTAATATCAGATGCTTTAAAAATTCTTGTTGGGTATTTCTGTACCATGTAAATCGAAAAGGATCCGCCACCAAATAAGGGTTCTCTAAATTCTGAGAAAGGGGGTATAAATCTTTGTAAAAATTTTACTGCTCTGGATTTACCACCAGGATATCTTAACGGACTCTTAATCATTTTACACCTTCGATCAACAATTGAAAGTTGTTTTTTCTTGAGCCGCTGATTAGTTCATTAATTAACTTTGATTTTTTATTGAGTGAATTTACTACAAGAAAATTTTGGATATTAGCTTCCGCGCTTTTCTCCGTAATATATCCCTCCAACATATTTGATGTCAATCTTAAAGCAGCTTTGAAGTTCCACGATTTTTTGTTCAATTCCAGTTTTGAGATATTTGAGAATATTATCATTTTCAATAATCCATCTTTGATATCATCCAAAGAGGGCAAAGCGGAATTGGAAGAATGTTTACTCTCCGTTAGAATTAATTTATCATCCTCTCTTATCAAATCATCAACAGTTAAGTAATAATATCCACCCAAATAATTTTTAATAAGTATCTTTGATTTTTCTCCAACACCAATTGACTCTTTAGGTTGCATTGTAAGACTTTCTCTGTTCTGAGCCGAAATTGCTTTGTTCCGTGAATAATTTTTAAAATCATCGGAACTGACCATAATTTCGTTCTGAAAATTTAGCAATCCACCTGGACTATGCATTTTGATGCTAAGTGTCTTAGAAATATTCTGATATGAAGAAATTACTTTTTGCATCAATGAATTTAATTCGGTTGGTTTTAATTGACTTAAGTTCCAATGTAAAGCAGAAGCGTGACAATTGCTGACTTCATTTAACTTCTGTTTAATATAATCAGAATCAAGCTTTTGATTTGTAATTTTATTTGGTTTCTGCGGGTTTCGTAAATTGAGATCGGCTTTACTGTAGTAACCTAAAATAATATACACATTCAATAAACTCATTAAAGCTATAGTATCCCATTGTA
This sequence comes from Ignavibacteria bacterium, assembly GCA_011049495.1. Classification (GTDB taxonomy): domain Bacteria; phylum Bacteroidota; class Ignavibacteria; order Ignavibacteriales; family Melioribacteraceae; genus SURF-28. The sequence goes on along the minus strand of DSBF01000091.1, from coordinate 647 downwards.
AATAGTCTCTATCTCCATCTAAGCCTTAGTCTTTTACAAGTGGTATAATGGTTACTTTTTGAATTGCTGATGTCATAAAGGTATCATAAACTCGACTATATGGATACGATCTTGTTCGCTTAGGCGAAACCCACTTGCTTATTGCTAATTTAGTTCCGTCTTTTTTTACTAAACATCTTGAAGGGAAATTATTAACATCATCATCGAAACGACATTCCTTAAGTTTTTGAGAAAAGATAGGCGTGAATTTAATATTCTCAATTGTTCCAGTTAGCATAATTAGATCAAAGTTCCTTTTGTTAAAGATAAAAAAATGTTTGGACAAACCGATAAATTATTTACCTCAACGTTCTCTCAAACAGCTTATAAATTCTTTTATACTCATCAACCCAACTACTTGGTTCAGCGAAACTGTGGTCTTCCATCGGGTAAACGGCTAACTCCCAATTATCTTTTCCCAACTCTATCAATCTTTGTGTTAATCGCACCACATCTTGAAACTGAACATTCACATCAACCATACCGTGACAAATTAGTAAATGTCCTTGCAAACCTTCCGCGAAATAAATCGGTGAACTTTTTTTGTATGATAGCGTATCTTCTTGCGGCGTGTTCAAAATGTTTGCCGTGTAAGGATGATTGTAATG
>DSBF01000016.1 GCA_011049495.1 Ignavibacteria bacterium | reverse complement strand
TTATTAATACTTTTTAGAGTACTAATAAAGGTGCTATTATGAATGAATCTATTACAGCAAATGAACTTAAGACGAAAGGTATTTCTGCAATAAACAAAATTTTATCTAAAGAAAGTGAAGCTATAATTACTGTTCGAGGCAAAGATAAATTTGTTGTGCTCCCAATTGACAAATATAATCAACTTCGCGAATACGAATTAGAAGCCGCACTCGAAGAAATTAAAAGAGAACTTAAAGAAGGTAAGTTTGTTGAAGAAAGTATTGAAGAGCACATAAAGAGCTTAAATAATGTATAATATAGTTTTCACAGAAAGCTATATTAGAAGAGCAAAAAAGTTCTTCAAAAGACACCCGGAAGTTTTACCTCAATACGAAAAGACACTAAAATTACTCGAACTTAATCCAACGCATCCTTTACTTCGATTACATAAACTGAAAGGAAGATTATCCGAGCTGTTCTCAGTATCAATAAATATTACCTACAGAATTACAATAATTATTTTGATTGAGGATAAAAAAATTGTGCCGGTAGATATTGGCAAGCATGATGAGGTTTATTAAATATAAAGCGACGATCCCTCGTCGCTTACCCAAGTAAAATTGAAGCCCAAAGCAATACCCAATAAACCAAGTTCCTTAAAGGAACTAGGTTTATTTTATCTTTAAGCCCAAATCAAGCGACCAAGGATGGTCGCTTTACAAAACCACCCTTCTAATCCTTATCCGTGAAAGGAAGATTATTCTCAGTATCAATAAATATTACCTACAGAATTACAATAATTATTTTAATTGAGGATAATAAAATTGTACCGGTAGATATTGGCAAGCATGATGAGGTTTATTGAAAGTAAAGCGACGATCCCTCGTCGCTTTGCCGAAAAGCAATAGAAAGCAAATTTCTTAATTCTTAATGCGAGCGATCAGGTATTGTCACTTTTCATCGTTTACAATTATAACCCAGCTTTTTAGATTGTACGCCTCTTGCTGGGAAAGTTAGATTTTCAAACAATATTTGATGTAGCAATTCAAAATATGATGAGATGAAATATGTTTGTTTTTTTTGTGATAGTATCATATATTAGTATCGTATGAATGCTAAGCACAAAAGAACTCTTGCCTCAATATTTCATGAACCTGTGCGTTCTGATGTTAAATGGAATGATGTTGAAAAGCTTCTAAAAGCTCTTGGTGCAGAAATATCTGAGGGGAGAGGTTCTCGAGTTCGGGTTGCACTTAAAGGAGTTCGTGCAGTATTTCATTGCCCGCATCCGCAAAAAGTTACTGATAAGGGTGCTCTTAAATCGGTTAAAAGATTTTTAATAACAGCCGGAGTAAAAAAATGACATATAAAGGATACACAGCTTATATTGAATTTGATGAAGATGCAATGCTATTCCACGGTGAAGTAATAGATACCAAAGACGTTATAACATTTCAAGGAACGTCAGTCAAAGAGTTAGAAAAAGCATTTAAGGATTCTGTTGATGATTATCTTGATTTTTGTAAAGCACGCGGGGAAGAACCGGATAAACCTTTTTCAGGTAAATTCATTCTTCGTCTTCCAAAAGAATTACATCGTAAAATTTATATTAATGCTGTAAAGAGCGGGCAAAGTATTAATAATTATATCAAAGAAACTCTGAGTTCTGTTGCTGAATAAGTCTCTATTTTTTTCAAACAAAGATTTCTAAATATTCAAGTGTAGCAAAAAATTTTTGAAGCGACGATCTCAAGCCTATTAATGCAACATTGAAGGTTAAAAACAAGCAACCTTCAATGTTTGTGCGTAAGGTGACTTACAAAGTTATAATGATCCAAAAGCGAGCGACCAAGGATGGTCGCTTTACAAAATTAACCCGGAGGCCAATTCATTTGTCGACCGCCAAGTAAATGCATGTGTAAATGATATACTTCTTGTCCGCCGTTATTTCCGCAATTAATTACGAGTCTAAACCCGTCTTCGGCAATTCCTTCATTTTCAGCAATTTTATTAGCTGCATCGTACATTTGACCTAATAATTCAGCGTGCTCCGAACCTTTAATATCGGTGACTTTAGCTATTTCTATTTTGGGGATTATCAATATATGCGTAGGAGCTTTAGGATTGATATCTCTAAAAGCAAGTATAGATTCCGATTCAAAAACTATATCCGCAGGAATTTCTTTGTTAATGATTTTAGAAAAAATGGTACTCATTAGTTACTCCCTTTTTCTATTTCATATTTTTTCATTTTACTATAAAGATGACTTCTTTGAATTCCGAGTACATCAGCAGTTTTACTGATATTCCAACTATTTGCATCGAGTTGTTTTAATATAAATGCTCTCTCTGATTTCTCCTTAAATTCTTGGAAGGAATTTGTAACATTTAAGATATCGTCCATCTTTGAACTTGGGTGCGGTATAAGATCAACAATATCCTTCTCTGTTATTTCATCATGAGGAACCATAATTACAATACGCTCAACTAAATTTCTTAATTCACGCACGTTTCCAGTCCAAGGCAATTTTTGTAATAATTCAACCGCTTTTTTATCAAATGATTTGAGTGGAAATTTATTCTTCTCACAAATTGTTTTTGTAAAATGTTCAATCAAAATTGGGATATCTTCTTTTCTTTCTCTTAGGGGAGGAATATGAATAGGAATTACATTCAATCTATGGAAAAGGTCTTCTCTAAAATTTCCTTCCTCAATTTCTGATTTAAGAATTTTATTTGTTGCAGCTATAATTCTAACATCAACTGAAATTTTGGTATTACCTCCGACCCGTTCGATTTTACCATCTTCGATTGCACGTAATACTTTTGCCTGTGCATGAACACTCATATCACCGATTTCATCTAAAAATAAATCGCCGCCATCTGCTTGTTCAAATTTACCGATACGTTGTTTTATTGCGCCGGTAAACGAACCTTTCTCGTGTCCGAATAATTCC